>JBAYOU010000195.1:0-4288 GCA_041678065.1 Parvibaculum sp.
GATGATCTGCTGAAACGCTCTGCCGGTGCTCATGCGCTGGGCGGCCCCTTCATTGAACTCACGGGCAACCTTGATCTGGCGGGCGGCGATGAAAGCGCCTTCAACAAGCAGCTTTTTCGGATAAGCCAAAATCTCAAGAAAGTGTCTGATCTTGAGGAATCTATTGCCAGAATGCCCCTGGCCGAACCACTCGTTTCCTACCGCAAAACAAGCAGTTATGGCTCGCGGCGCGACCCTTTTAACGGGCGCATGGCATTCCACTCCGGCGAAGACATGGCAGCGCCTTACGGCTCCGTCGTCTATGCGCCGGGAGCAGGCAAGGTCACCTTTGCGGGCTGGAAAGGCGGTTACGGTCGCATCGTCGAGATTGACCATGGCAATGGCTTCCGCACACGCTATGGGCATCTTGCCAGCATATCGGTCAAAGCTGGCCAGAAAATTGCATTCCGTGAAGTCTTAGGCAAAGTCGGGTCCTCTGGCCGCAGCAGCGGACCCCATCTCCACTACGAGGTCTGGTTCGACAGTATCGTTCGCAACCCCTCCAAGTTCATCGAGGCAGGGCAATATGTTTTCGCGAAACAAGGATAAAGTCACAGAGAAGGCGCAGGCTCCCGCTCCAGCTCCCGCACCGGCTGCCATCAGCGGCGGACGTCGCCCAAATGTGCGCACAGCACCTTCCATCATTTCCAGCGATCTGGTGGTTCATGGCAATCTCACCGCGACCGGTGACATTCAGATCGACGGCACGGTGGAAGGCGATATTCGCAGCCAGTCTCTGACGATTGGCGAGAAAGCCTCCATCACCGGCGAGATCGTGGCGGAAGACATTGTCATCCGTGGCCGCGTGATCGGCACGATCCGGGGGCGTCGCGTCCAGCTTTCTTCCACCTGCCATGTGGAAGGGGACATCCTCCATGAAGCACTCGCTGTTGAAACTGGCGCGTTCTTCGAAGGCAATTGCCGCCACTCGGATGATCCGATCAGCCAGCCAACAGCCACTCCCGCTCAACGCCCGGCAGCGCCCCGTTCCGCGGCGGCTGCACCCGCGCCACTTGGCGAGGCCGCACGCCCCGCTATGCCGCGCCCCGCAGCGCCGGGGAACGACAGCCCCGTTATCGTGAATGAGGGCGGTGTCGTGGTGAAGCGTCCGGCAGCACAGTAAGCACACAAGGCTCCAACGAAAAGGCCGATGGGAAACCACCGGCCTTTTTCTTTGCCTGAACCGTCTCCGATCAGGACGAATGCAGTGCCATTCAGGGACAGTTCCTATTCGATATCCTCGACGGCTTCGGCGCTACCATGCACACGGGCCGCGAGAGCGGCTGCCATGAACGGGTCAATCTCGCCATCCAGAACCCTTGCCGGGTCGGGGCTTTCAATGCCGGTGCGCAGATCCTTCACCATCTGATAGGGCTGCAACACATAAGAACGGATTTGATGCCCCCAGCCGATATCGGTCTTGCCTGCTTCCTGGGCGGCAGCAGCCTCCTCGCGCATCTGAAGTTCGCGCTCATAAAGGCGGGCGCGCAGCATGTCCCAAGCCGAAGCGCGGTTCTTGTGCTGCGACCGCTCGTTCTGGCACGACACGACGATACCTGTCGGAATATGGGTGATGCGGACGGCACTGTCCGTCTTGTTGACGTGCTGACCGCCCGCGCCGGATGCGCGATAGGTGTCCACACGGCAATCACTTTCGTTGATTTCGATTTCGATCCGGTCGTCCACCACCGGATAGACCCAGACGCTTGAAAAGCTCGTATGGCGGCGCGCGGCACTGTCATATGGCGAGATGCGGACAAGCCGATGAACGCCGGATTCCGTCTTCAGCCAGCCATAGGCATTGTGGCCCTTCACGAGAATGGTGGCGGATTTGATGCCCGCCTCTTCCCCGTCATGCCGCTCGACAAGCTCGACCTTGTAGCCCTTGGACTCTGCCCAGCGCGTATACATGCGCAGCAGCATCTGCGCCCAGTCCTGGCTTTCAGTGCCGCCTGCGCCTGCGTGAACTTCCACATAGGTGTCATTGGCGTCCGCCTCGCCCGACAGCAAAGTCTCGATCTCGGCCTTCGCCGCTTCATCACGCGCTGCTTTCAGCGCCGCTTCAGCCTCGACGACGATATCGTCATCGCCCTCGGCCTCGCCAAGTTCGATGAGTTCCACATTGTCGCTGAGAGCGGCTTCGATCCGGCGGTAGCGCGTCAACGCCTCTTCAAGGCGCGTGCGCTCACGCATGAGTTCCTGCGCCTTCTCGGGATCGTTCCAGAAGTCGGGGCTTTCGGCTTTTGCCGTCAGTTCATCAAAGCGTCTAAGGGCAGCATCCCAGTCAAAGATGCCTCCTCAGCAGTGCGAGCGACTGCTTGATTTCATCGATGATTGTCTGCGTCTCGGCGCGCATGGCGAATACTTCTCGTAATTCTGTGACCGGATTCGGCCCGCGTTGGCGCGGAAAATAGGTTGGAAGGTCGTGGGTGTAAAGGGAAAGCGAGCCGATATGATCTGCCACTCAGATTGCGCTGCCTGCAGCAAAGCCCGATGACCACGCCCATTGGAAATTAAAGCCGCCCAGATGGCCGGTCACATCCACCGCTTCGCCGATGAAATAAAGGCCCGGCACATTACGCGCTTCCATTGTCTGCGAAGAAAGGAACCGCGTATCAACGCCGCCTGCCGTGACCTCCGCCGTGCGAAAGCCCTCCGTGCCTTGCGGCCTCACGCGCCAGCGATTGACGAGCGTGGCAACAGCGGCGAGGCGCTTATCGGAAATGTCTGCAAGACGACCTTCCACCCCTGCCCTTGCTGCGATGTTTTCAGCGAGGCGCTTTGGCAGCGCGCGCGCAAGGGCGGTAATGATCTCCTGCTTAGGGGCTTCCCTTCGTAGAAGCTTCAATTCCGCCAGCATGTCCCGACCTGGCGCCATATCTATCTCGATCTCATCCCCCTCTCGCCAATAGGAGGAGATTTGTAGAATGGCGGGGCCAGAAACGCCGCGGTGGGTGAAGAGCAGCGCTTCCGCAAAACGGGTCTTTCCATGACCTACAACAGCATCAACCGCGACACCCGCAAGGCCGGATGTCATGGCGAGCATTTCCGGTGCAAACGTGAACGGTACAAGTGCGGGGCGCGGTGGCACGATGCCCAATCCAAACTGCCGCGCAACCTCATAGGCAAAGCCGGTCGCACCCATTTTCGGGATGGATTTCCCTCCCGTCGCAATGGCAAGTGAAGGCACCTCGAAGCGGCCTTTTGATGTCTCGATGGTAAATCCGTCACTCGCTTTGGTTACATGCTTCACTTCTGTCTGAAGCTCGATGCGAACGCCACTCTCCGCGCATTCGGCCAGCAGCATGTCGATGATCTGCTGGGAAGAGCCATCGCAGAAAAGCTGCCCGAGCGTTTTCTCGTGCCAGGCAATATTGTGGCGCTCCACCAGCGCGATAAAATCATGCTGCGTGTAGCGCTTCAGCGCGGAAATGCAGAAGCGCGGATTGTCGGACAGGAAATTCGCCGGGCTCGTATGAAGGTTGGTGAAATTGCAGCGCCCGCCGCCAGAGATACGGATTTTCTCCCCTGGTTTTTTTGCGTGGTCGAGCACAAGAACGCGCCGCCCGCGCTTGGCAGCGACCATGGCGCAAAAGAGCCCCGCCCCGCCCGCGCCGATAATGATGGCGTCATAAGTCAAACGGACCTGCCTGCCAACGCGTCGATCACTGCCTCTTCAGCCTCGATATCTTCCGGCATGACCATCGCTTTGGAGGGATGATGCGTCTTCTCATTTACGCGCTCCCCACGAAGCGCGTCGATCCGCGCAAGATCAGCTTCATTCGCCTCAATGCCGAGCGCTGCAAGTAATGTTTCGAATGTGCCGGGTGCGTTCAGATCTTCCGTATCCACATCAACCACCGTCAATCCCCGCGCGCGCGCCCTCTCCCCATAAGCCTTTTGCCGCGCCTCTGTCTCCAGCGCATGCCAGTAACAAAGCTGATAATCGGTGAGCTTCGTCGCCTCCGGCAGCTTCACGAAAAGCGCCTCGGATGGATACATATAGAAGCGGCGTCCCCAATAGGTCTTGCCGGGAATGGTGCCGAGACGGAGCATGGAGCAGGCGACGTTGCGCGCATTCCGCCGCAGCAAGACCAGCGAGAACGGCACTCCTATCTCCAGCAAAGCGTCGAAATAGCCCTTGCCGAACATATGGCTCGTCTCGACATAAATCGGGCGCGGCAGGCGTGCGATCGCCGGCAGCTTGACATGCCGAAGGAAACCCCGCGCGAGCATGGGGTAGCGGTGC
>JBAYOU010000196.1:0-4288 GCA_041678065.1 Parvibaculum sp.
GCCGAAATTGATTTTCTGAAGGTAGCGGATGCCATCTTCCGCAATGTCGTCGCCGACCATGCGGTCGCCTTCATGCTTCAGCTCATCCATGTCCACATAGGTGGCATAAAAAGCCTTGGTGCGATCGGTGATGATGCCGGCCTTGAGCAGCGTCTTGATGAGCACGCGGAAGATGTTGGTGCCTTCCTTCATGCTCTCACGGCGCTCTTCATCGCCAAAGGCTTCGAGCATCTCGAGCTGCACCTGCTCCCAGCTCACGCCGAACTCGCCATAGATGGCCTGCTTCTGCTCGGGGTTCACAAGGTTGAACAGCAGCGTCTGGAAGCACTCGGCCGCCCAGTCTTCAATGATGTTCTGCTCTTCTTCCGAGAGGTTCGGGATGGTGCGGTCAGCCCAGATCTTGCCGAACTTGTGGTGGAACGCTTCGTCCGTCATCACAAGCTGGGTGAGTTTCACGAGGAGAGGATCGTTCGACTTCGCGTAAAGCGTTGCGAAGGCGCCCATGGCAAGGCCTTCAACCAGCATCTGCATGCCGACGATCTTCTTGTAGACCTCCGGTGCATTCACGATGTCGGTGAGGAGGCCGCCAAGCGTCGGGCCAACGGCGAGCGGCTTGCCCCAGCGCGCCTTGATATAGGCTGCGAAAGCGGTCACGTGGCGTGCTTCTTCGCGGGCCTGGTTCGCGGCATATTCCTGCGCACCCGGATCCTTCAGGATGTGGCAGAGGCTTGCCGAAAGGGCGAGCGCGCCTGCTTCACCATGCAGGATCGAGGAAAGCATCCAGCGCGCGCTTTCATTCGCGAAGCGCACACGCTGCTCTTCCGAGAGCTTCTGGAAGGAGGGAAGCTTCAGCTCCGGCATCATTTCTTCCGGCATCACCATCTGCGTGGTGAGATCGAAGGGCTCGGTGAAATCGATGTACTTCGTGTCCAGCGGATCCCAGAAATGATCATGCGTCGCGGAAATGATCTTGTCGAAAGCCGTGGAACGGGCGCCATAGCGCTCCGGCTCCATCATCGCGGGAAAATCATCCGGCGCGACGGCGTCGTAAGCGTTGTCCTTGGTGATCTGCCGAATTGCGGTCATCGGGTCCTCCAGAGGGCGGCTTGGGCCGCCGGAAAAAAGACGAACGGACTCTGGCGGCGAAAGCCGGCCATGCCACTTCTTTGTTACCTCAAAGATAGTGGCCCGATCCGCAGCGTCAAGAAGAAAATGACGCGCCCGTCAACTTTGTGACAAATGGTAAATGAGGCGTGAAAATCACCCATTTTCGCGGATTAGAGCTACGCAGCCGTTACAACTTCCTATCGGATGTGATAGGTGAATATGATGAGAAGATGACCGATCCGGTTCGGCTGCGCGGGGAGCGTGAGTGCCGAGTGCAGAGAGAACGGCATCAATTCGGGAGGGGCATGTCCCCGAAAATGAAGACGGACGCATTCGAAAGAAAAGCGTCATGCCGGCCGACAAAAGGCGCCGGCTTCGGGGAGGAGTCGCCCAGACGCGGGCGGCTGCATGGCCTGTCACGGCACGAACACGTGTCGTGGAAGCCAATCTCCGGTCAAAGACAGGGCAGTTCGAAAGAGCTGCAACGGGCATCGGTTATTCGCGAGCAGTCGCGGGTGCCGGTGGCGACCAGTATCTGTAACGGGCTGTCCGCGTCAGGCGAGACGGCGAGGGGAGATGGGTAGGGTCAATGATCAAACTTCTCGAGAATGTTGTCTTCCGCCTGCGTCTGATCATTCTGATCAGCCTGGCGATCTTCACGGTCATCACCGGCTATTACGCGGTGGGCCTGCGCATGACGGCCGGCTTTGACAAGCAGCTTCCTGTCGGCCACGAATATATCCAGACATTCCAGCAATATCGCGATCAGCTCTTCGGTTCGAACCGCATCATGATCGTGCTTGAAGCGAATGAAGGGTCGATCTGGACGCCGGCTTTCTTCAAGACCTACAAGGAACTGACAGACGACATCTTCTTCCTGCCGGGCGTGTCCCGTCACACGGTGACATCGCTCTGGACGCCGAATGCGCGCTATGTGGAAATCACCGAAGAAGGCATCAGCGCCGACGACGTAATCTCCGGCACGGTCACAGCCGATAACATGACCGAAGAAGCGCTGGTCAAGGTTCAGAGCAACGTGATTCGCGGCGGCTTTGTCGGCCGTCTGGTCGCCGATAATTTCCGGTCCGCGATGGTTGTTGCCGAACTTCAGGACTTTGACCCCTCGACCGGCACCACGCTCGACTATTTCGACCTGGCCGAGAAACTGGAAGTCCAGATCCGCCAGAAATATGAGGATGAGAATTACACCGTCCGCATCATCGGCTTTGCGAAGCTGATCGGCGATATCGCGGATGGCGCGGCGACTGTGATCTGGTACTTCGCCATTGCGTTCGTTCTCACCGCACTTGCCGTCTATCTCTATTCGCAGTCGGTGCTGCTCACCACAGCAACAATGGCGGCATCGCTCACCTCGCTCATCTGGCAATTCGGCTTCCTGAATCTCCTCGGCTATGGTCTTGATCCGCTGGCGGTTCTGGTGCCCTTCCTTGTCTTTGCCATTGGCGTCAGTCACGGCGTGCAGCAGATCAACGTGGTGACAGCCGAGATCAGTGCAGGCGCTGATGCAGAGCATGCGGCGCGAGCATCCTTCTCACTGCTGCTCATTCCGGGCTCCATGGCGCTGCTGACGACGCTCGTCACCTTTGCGACCCTCTATCTGATCCCGGTGCCGATGATCCGCGAACTTGCGATTACGGCCTCTATCGGTGTGATCCTGAAGGTGGTGACGAACCTCATCATGCTGCCCTTGCTCGTCTCCTACTTGAAGTTCGACGACAAGTTCGTGGCTCGCGTCACCAAATCCCGCAATATCCGCCTCAAGATCATGCGCGGGCTGGGCAAGGTGGCCAATCCGCGTGTGGCTGTGGTCGTGCTTGTCGTATCGACATCACTCTTCGCCGTGGCGCTCTACCAGTCCTCTTTCCGTCATGTCGGCGCGCTTCATGCCGGCGCTCCGGAACTGCGGCCCGAGGCGCGCTACAATCAGGACTCACGGGCGATTGCAGAGAACTTCGCTCTCGGCCTCAACGTGCTGACGGTGGTGATCGAAACACCGGCAGATGCCTGTGTGACCTATCCCTACATGAAGTTCCTGAACCGCTTCTCCTGGTACATGGAAAACGTACCGGGTGTGACGCTGGTGTCCTCGCTGCCTTTCGCGATCAAGGCGTCGGCGGCAGGTTGGAACGAAGGCAACCTGAAATGGAAGGACATTCCGCGTAACCGTCCCGCACTTGCGCAGGCCGCGAACACGGTTCCCGATCCCTCTGCACTCTTCAACCAGACCTGTACGCTTCTGCCGCACATGATCTATCTGAAGGATGCGAAGGCGACGACGATCAACACGGTTGTCGAAGCGGTGAAAACTTTCCGCGAAACGCATGAGATGGAAGGCGTCAATATCCGTCTCGCTTCGGGCAATATGGGCGTGCAGGCTGCGGTGAATGACGAAATCACCCGCACCGAACTGCCGATGATGCTCTGGGTCTATGCAGTCATCATAGCGCTGGTGTCACTCACCTATCGTGACTGGCGTGCTGTCATCGCCTGTTGTCTGCCGCTCACCTTCGGCACGTTCTTCGGCTACTGGTTCATGATGGTGCTGGAGATCGGCCTCACAGTGGCAACGCTGCCGGTGATGGTGCTCGCGGTGGGTATCGGCGTGGACTACGCCTATTACATCTATAACCGCCTGCAAGTGCATCTCGCCGAGGGCAAGAACATCGTGGACAGCTTCAAGCTGGCACTCGAGGAAACGGGTATGGCGACTTTCTTCACCGCCATCACCCTTGCCGTCGGTGTTGCCACCTGGGCTTTCTCCGCGCTGAAGTTCCAGGCGGATATGGGCCTGCTGCTCTCCTTCATGTTCATGGTCAACATGATTATGGCCATCACCGTGCTGCCTTCGCTCGCGGTGATCCTGGAGATGCTGCTGCCGCGCAAGACGCCGGTGCGCGTCAACAAGGCGCTCATGCACTAAGGGCCGCGCAAGCTGAAAAGAGAAAGGCCGCCGGAGCAATCCGGCGGCCTTTTCATGTGGGTGGAGCGCTTTGCTCAGGCTTCCGGCGTATAGCGCACCGGCATTTCCTTGATGCCATAGATGAAGTTCGAGCGTAGACGGCGCACCGGCCCCGAGACATGAATGTCGGGGAAGCGCCGCAGCAATTCCTCGAAGAGAATACGAAGCTGCAATTCAGCGAGCCGTGAGCCAAGGCAGAAA
>JBAYOU010000197.1:0-4268 GCA_041678065.1 Parvibaculum sp.
AAAATCACGCTTATTGAGATTGGGACGATCGGTCATAGATAGGCTCCTTCTTCACTGGATGGTTTCAGGCATTGCCGACCGGAGGCCGGACTTCCCTTCATGAAGAAACGCAACTACTCACGGGACTCGCCCCCTGATCCGTTAGATCAACGGCCGAGGTAGTACTCCGGTAACCACAGAGCAATCTGCGGAAACATCATCAGCAGACAGATGGTAATCAGCATCAGCCCGACAAAAGGAATGATGGAGCGGTAGATATCCATCAACGATATTTCGGGAGGCGCCATCGCGCGCATGAGGAAGAGATTATAGCCAAAGGGCGGCGTTATATAGGCAACCTGGCAGGTGATCGTGTAGAGCACACCGAACCAAATCGGATTGAAACCGAGGCTGATGACGAGCGGAACGTAAAGCGGTGCAACGATGACCAACATTGCCGTGTCATCGAGAAACACACCGAGAATGATGAAGGAGATGAGCATCAGGGAGAGGATACCCCACGGCCCGAGATCCCATGTATCGAGCAGGAGCGACTGCATCGCGTGACGCGCGCCAAGCCCGTCATAAACTGCTGCGAAGCAGAGCGCGGCAAGAATGATCCACATGAACATGCAGGTGATGTTGAGCGTCTGGCGTAACACATCATGCATGACATTGAAATTGAGACGCCCCCTCAACAGGGCAGCAAGCGTTGCCAGAAGCGCACCAACGGCGGAGCTTTCTACGAGGCTTGTTATGCCGCTCAGAAAGAGCCCCATCATGGTGCCGAAGATGACGACAGGCAGGATACCGGCAGAGAGCAGGCGGAACTTCTCAGACCATGTAATCTGCTCGCGCTCCTCCACCAGAAGCGGCGGGCCGAGATGAGGCTGAAGGCGGCAACGTATATAGACATAGGCCGCGAAGATTGCGGCCATCAGCAATCCGGGAACAATGCCCGCAAGCCAGAGCTGCATGACAGGTTGTCGAGCAATCATCGCATAGAGCACGAGCACGACGCTTGGCGGGATCAGAATGCCGAGCGAACTGCCGGCCTGAATGACGCCTGTAACCATGACCTTGTCATAGCCGCGCTTGAGCAATTCCGGCAGGGCGACTGTTGCGCCGATAGCCATACCCGCAACACTCAAGCCGTTCATGGCCGAAATTGCGATCATCAGGCCGATAGTGCCGATCGCGAGCCCGCCGCGCACCGGGCCCATCCAGACGTGGAACATGCGATAAAGATCGTTCGCGATGCCCGACTCCGAAAGCATGTAGCCCATGTAAACAAAGAGCGGGAGCGTCAGCAGCGGATACCAGTTCAGCACCTGAAACACGGCATTGAACGGCATTTCCACCGCGCCATCGCCCCAGAGAAGAAGCGCGGCCCCCGCGCCCACAAAACCGATCACGCCGAAAACCCGCTGCCCCGTCAGCAACATCAGCACCATCGAGGAGAACATGAGCAACGTCATGAGTTCGTAGCTCATGGAACTTCCTCACCGCGGACTATTGCGAGATCGCGGAAGAAGAAAGCAATGGCCTGAAGCAGCATCAACAGAATGCCGATTGTCATGATGACCTTGATCGGCCAAAGGGGCGGTGCCCATGAGGTGTAATTCACCTGATTGTAGGTGATTGCATAGTTGGTGCTGGAGATACCGCCGATAAGGAGAGCGGTGAGGTAAAAGACGAGCGCAAAGGCTGTGATGGTGTCGGCAAAGGCCATCTTGCGCCGGGACAGGCGACCATAGAACAGGTCCATCCGCACATGCGCATTTTGCGTGAGCGTGTAGCCGCCGCCGAGAAGGTAATAGGCTGCGAGTAGGAACTGGCCCATTTCCATGGCCCAGTTGATTGGAGTGTTCATTACCGTGCGGGAGAATGATGCGTAGAGCATCACTCCGATCATCACGATAATCAGATACATGATTATGCGGCCGACGACATTGTTGACGGCCTCGACATAACGGACGTAAACGCGTGCAGCTTTCGGCAATTTCCCTCGATCCGCGGGAGTAAATCCTTCCCGGGAGAATCAAGCCGGAGCGCCGTATTCCGGCAGGTACCCCCAAGCGCAGCTTCAGACCAAAGGCTGCACGGATTAGCGGGACATGGCAACTGCCCACGCCAAAAAAATGACCGGCGTTGCGTCGCTGACGCGCCTACGCCCGTCCCTGCTTCAAGGACAGGGAGCTTCAGGACGTCTCGAAACGGGAGAGCGGAATCAGGCAGTGTGCGGGCGGGAGATGAATGCGAAGGCGAGGCCCCCCAAAGCGCCCGCCGCCATCTGCGAGAGGAAGCCTGCCCAGGAACGCGCACTCGCAATCGGCGTCATCTCATAGACCATGCTCATCAGGCCGAGGGCGACCGCAATGGCCACCGCACCTGCAACGGCGTAAACCAAATTCCGCTGCACACCCGCCCAGTGATAGACAAGTGCGCCCGCAATGAAGGCCACCAGAAAGCCGAGTGCGATGACGGCACCAAAGAGGGGAGCCATCCCCCCAATGTCATGCAGGGTGGTTGCCCAACGCTCCGCAAAAGGAATGTCGATCCCCATATCAACCAGGCGAGCGAGAATGAACTGGGTGTGGAAGATGGCACCAAGCACGGTGGTCACAATGACGGCACCAATAAAGGCCAACACGACCCGCAAAATCCACATCCTCGCCCCCTCCTAATTTCTTTTGCCCGGCAACTGGCTGTATAATCGCATAGAATATCACCGAATGGAGCGAGAAACAGTCAATGAGAGATCGGGTGTGGCGTCTATCGGCGATCAAAGGTGGGGTCATTGCAGCCACGGCGCTTCTGGCATGGGGCACGGCCATGGCACAGCAGAGCGAGAGCAGCCTGCCCTATGAAATCGTTCCGGTGGCGGAAAGGTTGGATCACCCCTGGAGCCTGACCTTCATGCCGGATGGCTCGATTCTCATTCCCGAGCTTTCAGGACAAATTCGTGTGGTGCGCGACGGGGCGCTTGTGGACGAGCCTGTCTCCGGTGTGCCGCCAGTCTATTTCCGCAGCCAGGGCGGGCTCTTCGATGTGGTGCTTGACCCTCGCTATTCGGAGAATGGTTTTGTCTACCTCTCCTACGCGCATGGCTCACCCAAGAGCAATGGCACACGGGTCACGCGTGCACGCTTCGACGGTACGGCGCTGAGCGACCTCACCGTCATCTTCGATGCCGAACCCATGAAGGACACCCCCGTCCATTATGGCGGGCGGCTCGCTTTCCTGCCGGATGAAACGCTGCTGGTGACTGTGGGAGACGGTTTCGACTATCGCGAGGAAGCCCAAAACCTGAGCAGCCATCTCGGCAAGATTGTCCGCATCGACCGGGACGGAAATGTGCCCTCTGATAATCCCTTTGTCGGACAGGACGGGGCGAAGCCCGAAATCTGGAGCTATGGCCATCGCAACCAGCAAGGATTGCTCGTGGATTCCGCTTCTGGCCGCGTCTATGAACATGAACATGGGGCGCAGGGCGGCGATGAAATAAACATCATCGAGCCAGGCAAGAATTATGGCTGGCCGGTCATCACCCATGGCATTGATTATTCGGGTGCGCGCATTTCGCCCTACACTGAATATGAAGGTATGGAGCAACCGCTTCTCCACTGGACACCTTCTATCGCGCCAGCCGGTTTCACTCTATATCAGGGTGATGCCTTCCCCGAATGGAGAGGAGATCTCTTTGTCGGTGCGCTGGCCGCAATGCATGTGCGCCGCGTGGACATGGAGAATGGCGAGGTCGCCGGGCAGGAAGTACTTTTCGCCGAGTTGGGTGAACGTATCCGTGACGTGCGGACCGGCCCCGACGGCTATCTCTATCTGGTGACGGATGGAGAGAATGGCAACGTGCTCCGTGTGGAACCAGCGCAATAGTTTAGCTTGGAGCGATACGAAGCGTCAGTTCAAAAGAAGCCCGCGGCATGGTAACGCCGGGCGGAAACGGTGCGAAAGGCATGCTACGCGAAATAGCGTCCATGCCAGCCCTGTCCAACGCAGCATTTCCTGTTGAACGGACCATTCGTGCGCCCTCAAGCGCGCCAGTACGGTCCACGATCAGCGTCACCACCATCACCCCGGCCGCGCCTCGCGCTTCCGCCGGATAGGCGACATTCGCCACAATGCGTTTGCCCATCGCATTCAGATAGGCGTCCCCGCCCCGCGCTCGCGAAGTCTGCTGGCTTGATTGCGCGGCGCCCTGTTGGCCCGCCCGAACATCGTAACCGGGTTCCAGCGTTCGGGCCCAGCCGGGTATCTCCACCTGCTCTCGC
>JBAYOU010000198.1:0-4266 GCA_041678065.1 Parvibaculum sp.
CGTGGTCAGCACGTTGATTGCCGCCCGGAGCCTCGCAACACATGTTGGCGACGTTGCGCAGGCACTGAGACAAAGCCTCGGCGCCGGGCGCGAAGCCGTCTCACATATTGTTGGCCGCGACCCTTCTCACCTGGACTCGGCGGGCGTTTCCCGCGCCGCCATCGAAAGCCTCGCCGAAAACTATTCCGACGGTGTGATCGCCCCCCTCTTCTGGTATCTCGTCCTCGGCCTGCCCGGTATCCTTCTCTACAAGGCTGTCAACACGGCGGACAGCATGATCGGCCACAGGAACGAGCGATATGAATATTTCGGCAAGACGGCGGCGCGTCTGGACGACATTCTCAACCTCGTTCCGGCGCGCGTCACCGGACTTCTTGTCGTTGCCGCTTCCGCACGCCACGGAAACGCCGCGCGCAGTTTTCGCATCATGATGCGTTACGCGGGGCTTCATCTTTCGTCGAATGCGGGATGGCCCGAAGCGGCAATGGCTGGCGCGCTTGATCTCCGGCTCGGCGGACCGCGTAGCTACGGCCCGGTTGAAACGCAAGGAGCCTGGCTTGGCGACGGAACAGAAGACGCGACACCGCAACATATCGACCGCGCTTTGCAGCTCTTCCGGCTTTCCCTGATGCTGTGCTGCTTTCTGCTTCTTCTCACCGCGATCTACCGGAGTGTCATATGAGTGCGATCATCCACGGCGGTGACCTTTCGGATCTCGTTGCCGCCTTTCCCGACGCGCCGCAGCCCCTGATCGACCTCAGCACGGGCATCAATCCCTGGCCTTATCCCGCTCGTCCGTCCGATGACGCCTGGCGCCGCCTGCCGCAACGTGAGGCGGAGCAAGGCTGCATCGATGCGCTGTCTTCCTATCTCGGCGCGGATGGAGAGAGCATTATCCTGACACCCGGAACGCAACTCGCCATCTCGCTGCTTCCGCACCTGATCGCTCCGCGTCGCGTGGCGATTGTTTCTCCCACCTATGCCGAACACGCCGCTGCGTGGCGCAGCGCGGGTGCGGAGGTCTTTGAAGTCGCCTCCCAAGCTTTAGCGGATACCGGGGCAGACATTCTCGTCGTCACGAATCCGAACAATCCAGACGGTGCGCTTCATCCGGCGGATGTTCTGCTCGATCTTGCGAAGGCGCAGGCCGCGCGCGGCGGATGGCTCATTGTCGACGAAGCCTTCTGCGATGTCGTGCCGTCGGCAAGCCTCGCCGCTCATGGCGGCGCAAGCGGCCTCGTCATCCTGCGGTCCTTCGGAAAGTTCTTCGGCCTCGCTGGATCGAGGCTCGGTGCGGTGCTGGCGCCACCGGAACTCGGGCAAAAACTTCGTCACGCGATGGGCCCCTGGGCCGTCAGCGGTCCCGCGCTCGAAATCGGCGCTGCCGCCTACCGGGACAACGAATGGATTTCCGCGACGCGCCGCAAGCTCAAAGCAGAGTCTGTCCGGCTCGATCAGCTCTTCGCCACGCACAATCTCTCCGTCATCGGCGGGACACCGCTCTACCGGCTGGCCGAGACAGGCGATGCCGCGACCCTCAAACCGCACCTCGCCAGGGCAGGCATTCACGTTCGTTCCTTCGACTACAATCCCGCATGGCTCCGCTTCGGCCTGCCGGCGGACGAAAGCGCCTTTCAACGGCTTGCCGCCGCACTGGAGAGTTTCCAATGAGCGGCCTCATGTTCCAGGGTACCGGATCCGACGTCGGAAAATCCGTTCTCGTCGCAGGTCTTGCCCGTGCGTTCACTTTGCGCGGTCTCCGGGTTCTTCCCTTCAAGCCGCAGAACATGTCGAACAACGCCGCGGTCACGTCGGAAGGGGGCGAGATCGGACGGGCGCAGGCGCTCCAGGCGATGGCGTGTCGCGTCGAGCCGCATACGGACATGAACCCTGTCCTGCTGAAACCGCAAAGCGATACCGGCGCACAGATCGTCTTGCAGGGTAAGGTCGTCGGAAAGGCGGAGGCGGCAAGCTACCAGTCGCGCAAGGCACTCTTCCTCAAAGCCGTCATGGAAAGCTATGCGCGGCTTTCTGCGCGCGCCGATCTCGTTCTGGTCGAGGGTGCCGGAAGCCCGGCCGAAACCAATCTCAGAAAGGGCGACATCGCCAATATGGGTTTCGCGACCGAAGCCCGCCTGCCCGTGATCCTGATCGGCGACATCAATCGCGGCGGCGTCATCGCAAGCCTTGTCGGCACACATGCCGTTCTCCAGCCCGAGGACAGGTCGCTCATCCGGGGTTTCCTCATTAACAAGTTTCGCGGCGACGTTTCCCTCTTTGACGGCGGTCTGCAGGACATCGCCTCGCAGACAGGCTGGCCCTCCTTCGGCGTTCTTCCCTGGCTTTCCGCCGTTACCCGCCTCCCGGCGGAAGACGCCGTCGTTCTGGAGCGGGAAGACCGGACGGGCGGCGGCGCGTTCCGCATCGCCGTACCAATGCTGTCTCGTATCTCGAACTTCGATGATTTCGACCCGCTTCGCTCCGAGCCCGGCGTCGATTTGCGCTTCGTGCCGCCGGGCACACCGCTTCCTCTCGACGCCGATCTGATCATCCTGCCCGGCACGAAATCGACCATCGCCGATATGCATTTCCTGCGCACGGAGGGCTGGGACATCGACATCAAGGCGCATTGGCGGCGCGGCGGCGCTGTGCTCGGCATTTGCGGCGGTTATCAGCTTCTCGGACGGCGCATCCGCGATCCGCAGGGCATCGAGGGTGCTCAACTGGAGACGGAAGGCCTCGGACTCCTCGACGTCGAAACCGCGCTGCGTCCGGAAAAGCATCTGGGGCTTGTCAAGGGCGCAGGCCCCGACGGCGAGGCCTTCTCCGGATACGAAATCCACAACGGCCATACGGACGGCCCGGCCACATCACGCCCGATGATCACGCTTCGCGGCGTACCCCATGGCGCAAGTTCGGCCGATGGCCGCGTCATGGGCTGCTATGTCCACGGGTTGTTCGACAAGGCCGCTTTCCGCCGGACCTTCCTCGCACGGGCCGGCGCCGCGGCCTCTTCTTCAGGCGATCATGCGGCGCGCATATCCGACGCGCTGGACGAAATCGCGGAAGCGATGGAACGTCATCTCGATCTCGATGCGATGCTCACTCTCGCGAAGCGGGGCCTTTGAGGACCATCGGCAGACCCGCCATGACGGCGGCGACTGCATCGGCGCGTTCCGCCAGGTTCTGATGCATTCGGCCGGCCTCGTCGCGAAACCGGCGCGCAAGCGCGTTGTCCGGCACGATGCCCCACCCGACCTCGTTCGAGACCAGCACGATGGCCGCACGCGATGCCGCAATCGCGTCGATCAGCTCCGCCACATCCGTTTCGGCGCTTCGCCCGGCCGCCATCAGATTGGCGAGCCAGAGCGTCAGGCAATCGACGAGAACCGCATCGTCTTCCCCCGCCGCGCGCTCGCGCAGGACGCGGGCGAGATGCAGCGGCTCCTCGACGGTGAGCCAGCCTTCGCCGCGGCGTTGCCGGTGATGGGCAATGCGTTCTTCCATTTCGCCGTCGAAGGCCTGCGCCGTTGCGACATAGACGGGCCGTCTTCCGCTTTCCGCGACCAACCTTTCGCCAAGGGCGCTCTTGCCCGACCGCGCGCCGCCGAGAAGCAGCAAAGAGAACGGTCCGGTTTCCGGCAAGGCAAGGTTCATCGTTCAGGCTCCGGCAAGGAGAAGCAGCACGAAACACGCCAGCGACGCGCTCTCGGCAATTTCGATACCGGCGCCGAGACAGTCTCCCGTCTGGCCGCCGAGACGCATTTTCAGGAAAAGCCACCAGCCCGCAACAGCCAGGGGCGCAACGAGAAGTGCGGGAGAAAGAAGGATGGAGGGCGCAAGAAGCACGGCCCAGATAAAGACATGCCTTACCTCGATTGCCCAGGCAAAGCGCTCGCCCGTCCCAGATTCCGCGCTTGCACCCGCACCTTCCAGCTTCAACACGGGCAGCCAGAGCGACCATGCAAGCGGGCCGAGCCGCGCCCAGGCACATATGGCAAGCAGCACCCAGGCCATTCCCGCCTCCGCAAGCAGCATCAGGAAGACGAGCTTCACCGCGAGCTGGAGCACGGTCACCACCGCACCGAAGGTTCCCGTATGCGGATCCTTGAGCACGGCATGGAAACGCGCAGGATCGCGATGCGCCGCGCCGATCGCATCGGCGAGATCCGACAACCCGTCGAGGTGCAGCGCTCCCGTTATCCAGACCCAGAATACAAGCGTCAACGCGGCCGCGGCCCAGGGGTCGAGTTTTCCGAAAAGATC
>JBAYOU010000199.1:0-4258 GCA_041678065.1 Parvibaculum sp.
GCTTATTCAGTCCATTCGCGAGCGTCTATGGCCGCTTGGCGATGACGTGACCTTTGTGCCGGGGCATGGACCGCTTTCGACCTTTGGGGTTGAGCGGCGGACCAACCCCTTTGTCGCGGACGCCAATTTCGGCTGACGACCGGCAGGCACTCCCGTTTCGCCCTTTTCCCTTGCGAAAAGCGTGGACAATCTGCGCGTGATCGGTTTCCTTATCCGCGCTGACAAATAATCAGAAAAGCAGCAAAAGGCGCCAACAAGAGCGCCACCAAGAATGCCGCGAGCGAGACGCTCTGCTCGGTTGCTGAGGGAACAGGGATTATGACGACAAATAAAGTTTCACGATGGCAGATGACCGCTTTCGCCCTTCCCTCCATACCTATTGCTGCCTTGGGGCTGCCGCTTGTTGTCTATCTTCCCGCCTTCTACTCTCAGGATGTGGGCCTCAGCTACACGCTGGTTGGCGTTATTTTCATGCTGGTCCGGCTGGGTGACGTGCTTGTGGACCCGCTGGTCGGGGTCTTCACCGACCGCTATCCGAGCCGCTGGGGACGGCGGCGCCACTGGATGGCGATTTCGGTGCCGCTTCTCGCAATCTCTTGCTACCTGCTCTTCATGCCGCTTCCCTCTGTGGGAGCGATCTATCTGACGGTGGTGCTTTTCATCGTTTATTGCGGTTATTCGCTGGTCACCATCACCCATATGTCGTGGGGCGCGGAGCTTTCGACCGATTACGACGAGCGCTCGACCATTCAGGGGATGCGCGAATTCCTGCTCATCTTCGGCATGTTCACCGTGCTCGCGCTGCCCGCCTTTATTGAGTGGTCGGCAGGTGGCCATGGCGACGGCTTCCTCAAGATGTCTGCAATGGGGTGGTTCATCATCATCCTGCTTCCGCTGACCGTCGGCATCGCGATGTGGGGTGTTGGTGAGCGCAAGCATGTGCGGGTGACGGAACACATCCCGTTTGCTCAGGCCTGGGGCATCATCATCCGCAACAAGATGCTGCAGCGCCTGCTGATCGCCGACCTGCTTGTTGCCATTGCACCGAGCATCACGGGCACGCTCTACATCTTCTTCACGGCGCATGTCTTCGGCCTTGCTCAGTCTGCGAGCATGCTGCTCCTGATCTATTTCGTTGCCGGGTTTGTAGGCGTTCCCTTCTGGATCAAGATCAGCCACAGATTTGGCAAGCATCGCGCTCTCGCCATGGCCATGCTCTATGGCGCAACGGTGCTGCCGATTGTGCTGCTCTTCCCGCGTGGGGAGTTCTGGTGGCTCTTCACGGGCTTCACGCTTTACGGCATCGCCTATGGCGCGAGCTCCTTCCTGCTCCGTTCCATCACGGCGGATTTCACCGACTATGACAATCTGGAAACAGGCCAGCAGCGCACGGGGCTTTACTTCTCGCTACTCAGCCTGACCGGCAAGGCCGGTTCAGCGCTCGCGGTTGGCATTACCTATCCGATCCTCGATCTCATCGGCTTTGATGCGAATGCAGTGAACCCGCCTGAAGTTCTGAACAAGCTTGCGGCGCTTTATGTGGTGCTTCCTTCGGTCGTCATGCTTGCCGCCGCCCTGCTCGTCTGGAACTTCCCGCTAGATAAGGCCGCGCAGGCAGATATTCGCCGCCGCCTTGCCGAACGCGATGGGGCGCAGAATGATCCGTTGCAGGAGGCAAGCGAAGCCGCCGCCGCCGTTGTGACGGTTGGCACCGCAAGCGGGATCGTCGATAAACCCGCTGATTGAGGTCTGGTGATTTGACGGACACCCAACAAAGGATCGACGCCCTTCTTGCTATCATGGCGCGATTGCGCGATCCGGATGGGGGGTGTCCGTGGGATCTCGAACAGGATTTTTCTTCCATCGCGCCCTACACGATTGAAGAAGCCTATGAGGTTGCCGACGCGATTGAGCGCGGCGACCTTGCCGAGCTGAAAGACGAGCTTGGCGACCTGCTCTTTCAGGTCGTGTTTCATGCTCGCATGGCTGAGGAGCAAGACGTCTTCGCTTTCGCGGATGTCGTTCAGGCCGTCTGCGAGAAGATGATCCGACGCCACCCGCATGTCTTTGGCGATGATGAACAGAAGACGGCGGGAGCAGTCTCTGGCCGCTGGGAGGAGATCAAGGCGGCGGAGAAGGCGTCAAAAGGCACGACGTCGCAGAGCATCCTTGATGACGTTCCGCTCGCCCTGCCCGCCCTTTCTCGCGCTGTGAAGCTGCAAAACCGGGCGGCGCGTGTGGGCTTTGATTGGCCTGAGACGCGGCAGGTGATCGACAAGCTCAACGAAGAGATGCTTGAGCTGGCGGATGAGATTTCGAAAGGCGGCGACCCGGATCGGCTGGAAGACGAGATGGGAGACTTGCTCTTCGTCTACGCCAATCTAGCGCGGCACATGAAGATTGATCCTGAAGCAGCACTTCGCCGCGCCAACGCAAAGTTCCGCCGTCGCTTCGGATGGATTGAGGGGAGCCTTGCGGCGCAGGGCAAGAAGCCGGAAGAGTCTTCACTTGAAGAGATGGATGCGCTTTGGAACGAGGCAAAGCGCGCCGAGAGGGTTCAGGAAGACTGAACGTTACGAATGGCGCGGATGCGTTCGGCCGTGCGCTGCCAGCTTGCTTCATCGCGCGCGACAAGATGCGGGCCTTTCAGCATGCGGGGCGCATAATCCTCACCCGTTGCCATATCACGGACAACACCGCCCGCTTCCCGAAGGATGAGCGAGCCGGGCGCGTGATCCCAAGGCAACATGCGGTGGTAGGTAACGAAATCATGGCGTCCCTTCGCCACATTCGTGTAATCCACGGCGGAGCAGAGGAATGATGATCTCCGCCCCATCGTCTCGGCATGGGTGGTGATGGCGGTGCGCCAGTCGTCCGGCATGAAGCGGACATAGAAACTCGCGCCTTGCGCGGCGGGCTCGGCAGGTGCCACACCCGCACCCAGCTTTTCCACATTGCTGACAGTGTGCAGAAATGCGCCCTCGCCCCGAGCAGAAACCACCAGTTCATCCGTAACCGGAAGATATATCCACGCCCTTGCCACGGTGCCCTTCTCGATAAGCGAGAGCATGACGCCGAACGTATCGAGCCCATCAACAAAGTTCTTTGTCCCGTCCACCGGGTCGACTGTCCAGACAGGCAAGTCGCTTTCCACAAGCGACAGAAGCGAGGGGTCAGCAGAAGCAGCCTCTTCGCCCAGCACATGAGAGCCCGGCAGAAGCCTCAAAAGACGCGGCGTGAGCCAGAGTTCCGAAGCCCGGTCGGCGATGGTGACGTAATCGTCCTTTGCCTTTTCCTCAATCTCATGTCTCGCAAGGGCGCGGAATCTGGGCATGATTTCCAGTGCCGCGACTTCCCGGATCAGCGCGGCGACTTCTTCTGAAAAACGATCCATTTCTAATGTGCTGCCGCCTGACCCGAGGCACCGAGGCGCCGCGCAAGGTCGGGGAAACGCTTTTCAAAGCGACCGGCGACGATAGGTGTCAGGCCGAGATCGAGATGCACCATCCCCTCCTCGTCATCTCGACGGGTGCGGACATGTGCATTGGCGTGAAGCCAGGCGATTGCCTCACCTTCATTTGCCGGCAGGTCGAAATGGACCGGGCGCTCTTCATCCACGATCAGGTTATCGACCAGCGCGAGAAGTTCATTTGTACCCGCGCCCTTCATGGCGGAAACCGCCGCGGTGAAAGGCTCGCGCGTAGCGAGGTTTATCGCCGCTTCACGGGCCTCATCATCGAGCAGGTCTATCTTGTTCAGAACATCAACAATCTGCTGGCCATTCTCGACAGCGCTTTCGCGTGTGACGCCAAGTGAGGCGAGAACGTTTTCGACATCCCGCTTCTGAATCTCCGTTTCCTCATGCGCCGCATCGCGGACATGAAGAATGACGTCTGCCTCCAACACCTCTTCAAGCGTTGCGCGGAAGGCTGCAACGAGGTGAGTGGGCAGATCGGAAATGAAACCGACCGTGTCAGAAAGAATGACCTTGCGACCGCTTGGTAGAATGAGACCCCGCATCGTCGGGTCTAGCGTGGCGAAGAGAAGGTTCTCGGCAAAGACCCCCGCCTCTGTCAGGCGGTTGAACAGTGTTGACTTGCCCGCGTTGGTGTAGCCGACAAGGGCCACTACCGGATAAGGCGCTTCGCGACGCTTCTTGCGATGCAGTTCGCGGGTGCGCGTTACGGTCTCAAGTTGACGCTCAATCTTGACGATCCGTTCCTGGATCATGCGGCGGTCCGCTTCGATCTGCGTTTCA
>JBAYOU010000200.1:0-4239 GCA_041678065.1 Parvibaculum sp.
GAAGACGATGTGGAAGGCGAGAAGATCATCCACCGGCGCGCCCGCATAACCGGCATTGCGCGCGACCTCGGCAGAAGATTGCAGCGAAAAACGCGAGCCGAACAGCGCCTGGTACAGCGCCGTGTCGCCCTCGCTCACCGTGCGCGGCGTTGCATGGCGCAGCACAGCACCGACCTTGAAGTCCTCGAAATAGTTTCCTTCATTGGTCTTTGCATTCTGCGTCATTGCCGCCTCCTGTCCTTGAGCCCACACAAATACGCTGCCTGCGGATTATCCTGCCCGCTCAAGCTCGGCTATGGCATCTGCAATCGCAACGGTGCGCCGTGCAATTTCGGCATGAAGGATTTCGACCATCTTGCCATCCACCTTGAGCACGCCCTTGCCCTTGTTTTCGGGCAACTCGAACGCCTCAATGGTCTTGCGCGCAAAGGCGACCGTTTCGGGGTCGGGCGAGAAAATATTGTTGCACGGACCAACCTGGCTCGGATGAATGAGCGTCTTGCCGTCAAAGCCCATGTCACGCCCCTGCTCGCAGACAGCGACAAAACCTTCTTCATCCTTGATGTCGTTATAGACGCCATCGAGAATGACGAGCCCATAGGCACGCGCGGCGATGAGCGCGAGGCCGAGCGAGGCAAGCATCGGCACACGGTCTGGCGTATGCGCGGCGCGGAGTTCTTTCGCAATGTCGTTCGTGCCCATCACCCAGACGGCCATGCGCGAACCGGGCTTTTGGGCCGCTTCAGCGATGGACTGAATGTTGAGCATCGCGAGCGGCGTCTCGATCATGCACCAGAGCTGGAGGCCGGGTTTGGCCCCCGCATCGGAAAGCGCCTGTTCGGCGCGGGCCACATCGGCCGCCGAATTGATCTTCGGAACAAGAATGGCATCCGGCCCCGCTGCGACCGCCGCCTTGATGTCCTCTGCGCCCCAGGGCGTATCAAGCCCGTTCACCCGGATCGCGATTTCGCGCTTGCCATAGCCACCGGCTTTCACCGCATTGCAAACCTGCTGGCGCGCTTCTTCCTTGGCGTCGGGTGCCACCGCATCCTCAAGATCGAGGATCAACGCATCTGCGGGAATCTCCCTCGCCTTCTCAAGCGCGCGGGCATTTGACCCCGGCATATAGAGAACACTGCGGCGCGGGCGGGCGGCGATATCGGCCATGAAAACAACTCCATTCGCTGAAAGGCGGATGGACACTATAAAGGACGGCGCGGCCTGTGAAGCGTCCAAAAAGGCGCGAACCGCCGCACCCCACCTGCAAACTTCTTCAGGCAGCCTTTTTCAGATAGCGCGCACCCAGGATTTCCGCGATCTGCACAGTGTTGAGCGCTGCCCCTTTACGCAGATTGTCGGAAACGACCCAGATATTGAGCCCGTTCTCGATGGTCGGATCGACACGGATACGGCTGATATAGGTCGCGTAGTCACCCACACATTCGATGGGCGTGACGTAGCCGCCATCCTCGCGCTTGTCGACGACAAGGCAACCCGGCGCCTCGCGGAGAATGTCGCGCGCTTCCTCGTCCGAGATCGGGCGGTCGAATTCGATATTCACCGCTTCCGAATGGCCGACGAAAACCGGCACCCGCACGCAGGTCGCCGTCACCTTGATCTTCGGATCAAGGATCTTCTTCGTCTCCGCCGTCATCTTCCATTCCTCTTTCGTCTGGCCGTCTTCCATGAAGACGTCGATATGAGGAATGACATTGAAGGCAATCTGCTTGGTGAAGCTGTGCGCTTCCACATCATCATTGACGAAGATGGCGCGCGTCTGCGTGAAAAGCTCGTCCATCGCCTCCTTGCCCGCGCCCGATACCGACTGATAGGTCGAGACGACGACACGGCGGATGCCCGCCGCATCATGAAGGGGCTTCAGCGCAACAACCATCTGCGCCGTGGAGCAGTTCGGATTGGCAATGATGTTCTTCTTCGTGTAGCCAGCAATAGCGTCTGCATTCACTTCCGGCACGATAAGCGGCACATCCGGGTCCATCCGCCACTTGGACGAATTGTCGATGACGACGCAACCCTTCGCTGCAATCTTCGGTGCCCACTCCGCCGACATGGTGCCCGATGTTGCCATGAGGCAGATATCGGTTCCCGTGAAGTCGTAAGTGTCGAGCGCGCGGACTTTCAGATTCCGCTCGCCATAGGAAACTTCCGTACCCTGACTGCGCCGTGAGGCAAGGGCCACAACTTCATCCGCCGGAAACTCGCGCTCCGCCAGAATGTTGAGCATCTCGCGACCCACATTGCCCGTGGCACCGAGAACGGCAATCTTGTAGCCCATGCTTTTCTCCTCAAATCTTTACCCTGTACGTCATGGCCCGGACAAGCCGGGCCATGACGACATGAAATCGGAACCAGCTTCAGGCGTTCAGCGTGTCGAGCGCCGCGAGGATGGCGTCGCCCATTTCCTTCGTACCGACTTTCTTCATGCCCGGCTGCATGATGTCGCCCGTGCGCAGACCATCGGCCAGAACCTTGTCCACGGCCTTTTCGAGCAGGTCGGCATCTGCACCGAGATCAAATGTGTAGCGTAGCGCCATCGCGAAAGAGAGGATCGAGGCGATGGGGTTTGCAGCACCCGTGCCCGCAATATCAGGCGCCGAGCCATGCACTGGCTCATACATGGCGCAGGCCTTGCCATTTGCATCCTTCGCACCAAGCGAGGCGGAAGGCAACATGCCGAGCGAGCCAGTGAGCATCGCCGCAATATCTGAAAGCACGTCGCCGAAAAGATTGTCCGTAACAATGACATCAAACTGCTTCGGATTGCGCACAAGCTGCATGGCGCAATTGTCGGCCAGCATGTGATCGAGCTTTACATCGGAGAACTTCTCCTTGTGAAGCTTCGACACTTCTTCATACCATAGCACGCCCGACTTCATGACGTTGCGCTTCTCAACCGACATGACGCGATTGTCGCGCTTCTTCGCAAGGTCGAAGGCCACTTCCGCGATGCGGCGAATCTCGCTCGTCGTATAAAGCTGCGTATCGACACCGCGACGCTCGCCATTGCCGAGATCGGTGATCTCTTTCGGCTCCCCGAAATAAACACCACCCGTCAGTTCGCGCACGATCATGATGTCGAGACCTTCAACGATCTCGCGCTTGAGAGACGACGCATCCGCCAGCGCCGCAAAGCAGAGCGCGGGGCGCAGATTGGCGAAAAGCTCAAGGTCCTTGCGCAGACGCAGCAGGCCCGCTTCCGGGCGCGCATCGTAAGGCACATCATCCCATTTGGGACCACCCACCGCGCCGAGCATGACGGCATCTGCCGCCTTCGCCTTTTCGACCGTTTCATCCGTCACGGCCACGCCATGCGCGTCATAGCAGCAGCCGCCGACAAGCTCGTTCTCGATTTTCGCGTCGAACTTGCGGTTGTCGTTGTACCAGCCGATGACGCGCTCGACTTCGCCCATGACTTCCGGGCCGATGCCGTCGCCGGCGACGATGAGAATGTTTCTTGTCATTGGAGTCTCGGTCTTTCCTTATTCGTCATTGCCGGGCTTGACCCGGCAATCCAGAGCTACTTGCTCCGTGCCGGTCGGCCCTGGATGCCCGGATCAAGTCCGGGCATGACAACCAAAAGTAAAGTGCGGTGCTTACAGCCAGGGTTGTTCCGCTTCGAGCTTCTTTTCAAAGCCCGCAATCTTGTCCACTTTCTGAAGCGTCAGGCCCACGCCATCGAGACCGTTCAGCAGGCAATGCTTGCGGAAAGGATCAATGTCGAAAGTAATGACGCCGCCATCCGGCCCGCGAATTTCCTGCGCTTCAAGATCGACAGTGATGATGGCGTTCGAGCCGCGCTCGGCATCATCCATCAGCTTGTCCACATCGGCCTGCGGCAGCACGATGGGCAGAATGCCGTTCTGGAAGCAGTTATTGTAGAAGATGTCGGCAAAGCTCGGCGCGATCACGCAGCGAATGCCGAAATCGAGCAGCGCCCAGGGCGCATGTTCGCGCGAAGAGCCACAGCCGAAATTCTCACCCGTCACAAGAATCTGCGCGTTGCGATAGGCAGGCTTGTTCAGCACGAAATCCGGGATCTCGTTCTTGTCATCGTCATAACGCATCTCGTCGAACAGGTTCTTGCCGAGCCCCGTACGCTTGATCGTCTTCAGAAACTGCTTGGGGATAATCATGTCGGTATCGACATTGATGATCGGCAGCGGCGCTGCAACGCCCGTGAGTTTGTTGAACTTGTCCATTGCCGTTCCCCTTACTTCA
>JBAYOU010000201.1:0-4231 GCA_041678065.1 Parvibaculum sp.
AGAGAAAGCTGATGAGAAGCGCCGTTACCGTCGCGCCGCCAGTGCGAAATGTGATGTAGCGAAAGACATTCAGCGCCGGAATGTCGCCTGCCATGCCTCCGAGCCAGTCGTAAAGCATCAGTTCTCCCCCCTGTTGCGCCGGATGCTTTCACCTTCATCGTCGCCAAGCCCCAGAAGCATCTCGACAAGCGGCCCCATGCGCGAACCGAGAGAACCCTTCACCATGACAACATCCCCCGGCTCCACCGCTTCGCGCAGCACCTCACCCAGTTCCGCCGATGTTTCTGCATAGGCACCTTGCCGCGCTGCTGGCAACGCCTTGAACAGCTCGCGCATATGCGGCCCGCAAGCAAAAATGAGGTCAGTGCCCGTCGCCTTGATCGGGGCGGCAAGACCGCGATGCATTGCAATCGAGTCCTCGCCAAGTTCCAGCATGTCCCCGATAACGGCGATGCGGCGTCCGCGTCCGGCAGGCTTCGCCTGCCCAAGAGCGGCGAGCGCCGCCTCCATGGAAGCAGGATTGGCGTTGTAGCTTTCGTCGATCACAGTAAAGGCACCAAGCGGGGTTTCCACGCGATGCCGTTCGCCCCGCCCCTTCGGCGCCTTGAGGTTTGCCATGGCAAGCGCGGCAAGAGCGAGGTCTGCCTCCAACGCATGAACCACGGCAAGCATCGCCAGCGAGTTCATCACAATGTGGCGGCCCGGCACCGAGAGCTTGTAGGTGACGGGTTGACCGCAGATCATTGCCGAGACGCAGGAGCAATCTTCCTTCAGCGCCACTTTGTCGAGCCGCGCTTCCGCATTCTCATGCTCACCGAAGGAAATAATCCGCCCCGCCCCGCTCGCTTCCGCCTTGGCGCGCAGTCGATCGAAATGCGGATTGTCGCGGTTCAGAATGGCGACGCCACCCTCCTGCAAACCATCGAAGATTTCGCCTTTGGCATCGGCAATCTGTTCGACGCTATCGAAGAAGGCCATATGTACCGCTTCCACCGTGGTGATGAGTGCGGCGAAAGGCTCGACAAGCTTTGAAAGCGGCGTGATCTCGCCCGGATGGTTCATCCCGACTTCGAAAATGCCGAAACTCGTGTCCTTCGGCATCCTCGCGAGAGAAAGCGGCACACCCCACATATTATTGTAGGAAGCAGCCGACGCATGGGTTGCGCCCTGCTCGGAAAGGATGAGGCGGAGCGCCTCCTTCGTGCTGGTCTTGCCCACGCTGCCCGTCACCGCCACGACCTTCGCCCGCGCACGCGCGCGGGCAGCACGGCCGAGCGCTTCAAGCGCGGTGAGCGTGTCCTCAACCACCACGAGCGGTCCGGCAGCACGCATCACTTCGTTCGGCTGCGAGACAATAGCAGCGGCGGCACCCTTCTTCAGCGCGCCTTCAACATAGGCATGGCCATCAGCGTTTTCGCCTGTGATTGCGATAAAAAGGTCACCCGGCTCCAGCGTACGGCTATCGATGGAAACGCCACTTGCTGTCCAGTTCCGGCCTTCGGCCTTACCACCCGTCGCGGCGATCACTTCATCACTTGTCCAGAGAGGGCGCGTCATTTGGCACCTCCCATCTTCGACGCCGCAACCAGCACCGCTTCATGATCGGAGAAATGGATCGTCTCGTTGCCGATGATCTGGCCCGTCTCATGCCCCTTGCCTGCAACGACAAGCACATCGCCAACGTCGAGCGCCTGCATCGCGGCGTCTATTGCCTCCCCGCGATCCGCAATCTCGCGCGCGCCCGGGCACCCCTTCAGGATTGCGGCGCGGATCAGTGCCGGATTTTCGCTGCGCGGATTGTCGTCCGTTACATAAACCTGATCGGCAAGACGCGCCGCCACTTCGCCCATCAGCACGCGCTTGCCCGAATCGCGGTCACCACCGCAACCAAACACCACCGCCAGCCTGCCTTTGGTATGCGGACGCATGGCATCCAGCACATTTTCAAGAGCATCTGGCGTATGCGCATAATCGATATAGACAGACGCGCCGGAGGGGAGATGCGCTGCGACCTCCATCCGCCCCTTTGCGCCTCTGAGACTTTCGAGCGCAGCAAAGACCTTCGCAGCATCAGCACCGCAGCCGATCACAAGACCCGCCGCGACAAGAGCGTTTGATGCCTGAAACCCACCCACCAGCGGGAGCTTCACATTATATGAGGCACGTTCATAAGAGAGTTCGAGCGTCTGACCCCGTGCATCCGGCCGGGCGGCAACGATACGGATATCCCGCCCGTTGCGCCCGACCGAGATGACCCGGTGACCCCTTGCCCAGGAGACCGCTTCAAACTCGGCATAATGTGAACTGTCGGCATTGATGACGGCAACGCCACCCGGCCCCATCACCTCGCCGAACAGACGAAGCTTCGCATAGAGATAATCTTCGAAGCTCGTGTGATAATCCATATGGTCGCGGGTGATATTGGTGAAACCCGCAACGGTGAGCTTCACGCCGTCAAGTCGGTATTGCGCAAGCCCGTGGCTCGACGCTTCCATCGCAAGATGCGTCACCCCTTCGCCCGCCAGCGCCGCGAGCTCTGCCTGCAACGAGACGGGATCCGGTGTCGTGAAGCCCAGCGGTCGCTCACCCTTTGCACTCGATACGCCAAGCGTGCCAAGGCTCGCCGATTCCTCGCCCAACATTGCCCATAGCTGCTGCGTGAAGGTTGCAACCGATGTCTTGCCATTGGTGCCCGTCACCGCCGCAATCGTCGCAGGCTGCGCACCAAAGAAACGCGCGGCCATAAGTGCAAGCCTGCGGCGCGGATTGCGGTCGGAGATGACAGGCACACGCACCTCGACTGTCGCACCCTGCGGTACAAGAAGCGCCGCCGCGCCCTGTTCAATTGCCTGCGAGATGAAGGCAGTGCCATCGAGCTTCGTGCCCGGAAGTGCTGCAAAAAGATAGCCAGGCTTCACCGCACGGCTATCCGCCGTCAGGCCGAGTATCTCCGTCGCCCCCATATCCGGGAGCGGCAGGGAATCGGTCCCAATCAGCGCCGCCAGTTGCATCTCGCCCAACATTCTCTTTCATCGCCTCCGCTTTATGTCACGGGGCGGCTCTTCACTGTCCGCTCGCTTCAAACGAAACGAGCTTCGCTTCGCGCAGCATGTCGTTGTCCTGCGGCTGCGTTGCCGGCCTAAGGCCAAGCAGCGGCGCCACGCGCGCCACCACGCGCGATGTCACGGGCGCTGCGTTCCAGCCCGCCGTCGCAAAGCCATAGGTGTTCTTTGTCGCCCTCGGTTCATCAAACATCACGATCATCGCATAGCGCGGATCATTCGCCGGGAAGGCGCTGATGAAGGATGTAATAAGCCGATTGCGTGCATAGCCGCCATTGACGGCCTTCTCCGCCGTGCCCGTCTTTCCCATCACCGGATAACCCGGAACGTCGGCGCTGCGGCCAGTGCCTTCTGCAACCACCATGCGCAGAAGACCCCGCATCGCCATGCTCGTGTCTGCCGAGATCACGCGCTCGCCAAGCCGCACATCATTCTGCCGCAGGAAAGTCGGTCGAACCCTGAACCCGCCATTGACCACGGTGGAAACTGCGCTCACCACCTGAAGCGGCGTTACAGCGATGCCGTGGCCGTACGAAGTCGTTATGGTCGAAAGCTCGCCCCAAGGGCTCGGGAGGAGTGGAGAACCTGCTTCCGGCAATTCAATATTCGGGCGAGAGAGAAGCCCGAAGCGATCAAGATAGCCCTTATAGTCTTCGGTGCCGAGTTGCAGCGCGATCTTTGCCGTGCCGATATTCGAAGAATAGACGAACACTTCCGGTACAGAGAGCCAGCGATTCTTGCCGCGATAATCGCGGATCGTGAAGCGGGCAACCTTGATCGGCTGCGTCGCATCGAACTTGCCATTGATATCGACGCGCCCACTATCAAGCGCCGCCGCAAGCGTCACCGCCTTGAAAACCGATCCCATCTCATACACGCCGAGCGTCGCCCGGTTGAAACGGGAATCGTCTGACGAAGCCATAGGGTCGTTCGGGTCGAAATCAGGCAGCGATGTCATCGCCACGACCTCACCCGTATGCACATCCATAATCACGCCCACGGCCGCCAGCGCACTGAATTCGGCCATCGCCTTTTCAAGCTCGTCACGCAGCGCATGCTCCACATGAAGATCAATGGAGAGCATTGTCGCGTTATTGCGGTCGAATTTGGGCCGCCCTGCGTCATCCCTGCGGCTGAGCGTGCGGTCCATATAAAGCTCCATGCCCGCA
>JBAYOU010000202.1:0-4227 GCA_041678065.1 Parvibaculum sp.
CGAATGATCGGCGTGATGAGGCCACCATCAATTGCCACAGCAATTCCAATGTCAGCGGATTTGTGCCTCAGCAGCGCATCGCCCGCAAAACTGACATTCACATCCGGCACCTTGATCAGCGCGAGAGCGGCAGCGCGGATGAGGAAGTCGTTGACGGAAAGCTTCACGCCCTCCGGTGCTTCTTCATTGAGCTTCGTGCGGGCGGCTATCAATTCATCCAGCTCGCAATCCACCGTCAGATAGAAATGCGGTATTTCCTGCATGGATTGCGTGAGGCGGCGCGCAATCGTCTTGCGCATCCCGTCCAGCGGCACTTCCTCGTAAGTGCCTTCTTCGTAGAAGGCTCGCGGATCGATGCTCGACATGGGAGCAGCAGCCGCCTGCTTCTTTTCCTGTGATTTCGTCGAGCCGCGAGGAGCACCTTCCAGATCCGCCTTCACGATGCGGCCATGCGGGCCTGAGCCTTCGATGCCGGAGAGGTCAATGCCTTGCTGCGCGGCGATACGGCGCGCGAGTGGCGAGGCGAAAATGCGTTCGCCCTTTCGTACCTTCGTCTCGGGCGCTGGCTTTTCCTTCTCTGTCGCCACCTTCTCGGAAGTAGCCGGTTTTTCAGCCGCCTCCTTCTTTTCCGGTTTTGCCGGAACCGTCGCTTCTTTCAGCGCGCTTTCATCCTCGCCTTCTTCCAGAAGAATGGCGATCACTTCGTTGATGGCGACGCCTTCGGTTCCTTCGGCGACAAGAATTTCGCCGATGGTGCCTTCGTCCACCGCCTCAACTTCCATCGTGGCCTTGTCGGTTTCGATTTCAGCGATGACATCGCCTGCGCTGACCTTGTCGCCCTTTTTCACATGCCATTTGGCAAGTGTACCTTCTTCCATTGTCGGCGAAAGAGCGGGCATGAGGATGTTGACTGGCATTTTCGCCTCCTCAGCGGTAGCAGACGGCTTTCACCGCCTCTACCACTTCCTCGGCGCTTGGCAGCGCCAGCTTTTCAAGATTGGCGGCATAGGGCAGCGGCACATCCTTTTGCGTTACCCGCAGGATTGGCGCATCAAGCCAGTCAAAAGCCTTCGCCTGCACCTCTGCTGCAATCTCTGCACCGATGCCGCAGACGGGCCAGGTCTCTTCGACTGTCACAAGGCGGTTCGTCTTTTTCACCGACGTAATGATCGTCTCCATATCGAGCGGCCGGATGGTGCGAAGATCGATCAGTTCAACATCGATCCCTTCTTTCTCAAGCTGCGCGATTGCATCGAGGCAATAGGTAAGCCCGTGACTGTGGGAGACGATGGTGACGTCTGAGCCTTCCTTCATCACGCGGGCCTTGCCGATGGGCAGGACATGATCTTCGATCTTCGGCACATTGAAGCTCTTGCCATAAAGAACTTCGTTTTCGAGAAAGATCACCGGGTTCGGATCGCGGATCGCGGCCTTGAGAAGCCCCTTCGCATCGGACGCTGAATAAGGGGCGATAACGATAAGACCCGGAATATGTGCGTACCAGGACGAATAGTCCTGACTATGCTGAGCCGCGACACGTGCTGCAGGACCATTCGGTCCGCGGAAGACGATGGGACAGGACATCTGCCCGCCCGACATATAGCGCGTCTTCGCGGCCGAATTGATGATCTGGTCAATCGCTTGCATGGCGAAGTTAAAGGTCATGAATTCCACAATGGGCCGTAACCCTGCCATGGCTGCACCGACGCCAAGCCCGGCAAACCCATGCTCCGTGATCGGCGTATCGACCACGCGCTTGTCACCAAACTCCGCGAGCAGGCCCTGTGTTACCTTGTAGGCACCTTCATATTGCGCGACTTCTTCGCCCATGATGAAGACCTTGTCATCGCGACGCATCTCCTCCGCCATCGCGTCGCGCAGCGCCTCACGCACCGTCTGGGTGACGAATTCCGTTCCCTCCGGAATGTTCGGGTCAGACTTCACTTCGACTTTCGGTCGTTCGCGCTCGGTTTTTGTCTTCTCGCCGCTCTCACGGCTCGTTACCTCTCCTTGACCGGGTCTGGTTTTCGGGGCTGTGTCCTTCATGGGTGCATCTTCTGCATCGGCCGCCGAGATTTCTTCATCCTCGCCCGCAAGTAGCGCGATGACTTCGTTCACCTTTACATTCTCGGTGCCTTCATCAATCAGAATTTTCGCGACGGTACCGTCTTCGGCGGCTTCCACTTCCATCGTCGCCTTGTCGGTTTCGATTTCAGCGATCACGTCACCAGACTTCACTTCGTCACCCACCTTTACATGCCATTTGGTGAGCGTGCCCTCTTCCATTGTCGGGGAGAGAGCGGGCATGAGCACTTTGACCGTCATGGCTCAGGCCTCCACATCGGCAAGAACGTCCGTCCAAAGCTCGGACGGATCAGGCTCGGGGCTGGATTGGGCGAATTCGGCCGCTTCATTGACGACAGCCTTGATCTCCTTGTCGATCTGCTTGAGGTCGTCTTCCGAAAGCCATTTCTTTTCAAGAAGGCGGAGGCGTACCTGCTCAATCGGATCATGCTCGGCGCGCATCTTGTTCACTTCTTCCTTCGCGCGATATTTCGCCGGGTCCGACATGGAATGACCGCGATAGCGATAGGTCATCATTTCAAGAATATATGGCCCCTTGCCTGAGCGGCAGTATTCCACCGCCCGCTGGCCCGCGTCGCGCACGGCACGCACATCCATGCCATCCACCTGCTCACCCGGAATATTGAAGCTCGCGCCCCGCTTCGACAGGTTTGTCTGTGCGCTGGAGCGGGCAATGCTGGTGCCCATTGCGTACTGATTGTTCTCGATTACATAAACAACAGGAAGCTGCCACAGCTCGGCCATATTGAAGCTTTCATAGACTTGGCCCTGGTTCGCCGCGCCATCGCCGAAATAGGTGAGGCAAACGCGGCCATTTTCCTCATAGCGGTTGGCGAAGGCGATGCCGGTGCCGAGTGGCACCTGCGCGCCGACAATACCGTGGCCACCAAAGAAATTTTTCTCGCGGCTGAACATATGCATTGAGCCGCCCTTGCCTTTGGAGTAACCGCCCTCGCGCCCGGTCAACTCTGCCATCACACCTTTCGGGTCCATACCTGTCACGAGCATGTGGCCGTGATCCCGATAACCTGTAATGACCTGATCCCCCTCTTCGATCGCCATCTGCATTCCGACGACGACTGCTTCCTGCCCGATATAGAGGTGGCAGAATCCGCCGATCAGTCCCATGCCATACATCTGCCCCGCCTTCTCCTCGAAGCGGCGGATCAGCAGCATCTCGCGATAGGCACTGATCTCTTCCTCCTTCGTGAAGCGCGTCGGTCCGTCTACGGATTTTTTTGCCTGCTTCTTTGGTCCCGTTTTTCGGGACGCCGCCTTGGAGGACGTAGATGCCATCTGGGAGACCTCGACTTCTTCAGGTGGACGACATGCGCGCAAGGAACGAGCCGCAAAGAGCCCGCTACCACACCTTAAAAGTGGAGCATAAATGTTTGGTTTCAATGAAAGAATATCGAGTTAACCGAAATCCGGTTAACTGACGCTGCGACAAGAGTCGAAAAATCAGCGTGTGGGGCGCGCCGCACCAGCGGGCGGATCAAGAAAGATCACGATCTCGCCCGGATTCGCGTAGCCCAGTGCCGCTCTGGCCCGTTCGTCCAGCAGATCGGGGTCGAGGCTTTCGGGTCGAAGCAGCGCCACCTGCCTGTCGAGTTGGGAGCGCTTTCCCTCCACTTCGGCAAGCTGGTGCTCCAGCATGTCGATACGGTTCTGGATATCGAGCCAGGAGATGAAACCGTGGCGCCCATAGACCGCGTGATAGGCGAAATAGCCAAGCGCGATGATGCAGACGAACGGAACCAGCGCCTGACGAAGGCGCAGCGGCCGCGAGGGACGAATCACGACATGGTTACTCATAGGCAAGAGGGAATCACATAGCGATTCCAACGGTCAAGCCGGATCTGCTCAAACCGCTGTTCTTTGTCTGATTATGCCTTCAGGACAGAGCGACCGGCATATTCGGCCGTCGGTCCAAGCGCCTCTTCGATGCGGATGAGCTGGTTGTATTTCGCCAGACGGTCGGAGCGGGCGAGCGAGCCGGTCTTGATCTGACCGCAATTCGTCGCAACCGCAAGGTCGGCGATGGTTGCGTCTTCCGTCTCACCCGAACGGTGAGACATGACAGCAGTGTACCGCGCCTTGTGTGCCATCTCGACGGATTCCAGCGTCTCGGTCAGCGAACCG
>JBAYOU010000203.1:0-4210 GCA_041678065.1 Parvibaculum sp.
CATGAGTGCTTCTTCTGACGATCTCTTTTTCAGCCGCACCGGGCTCGACCGCGGGCGCGTGAGTGGTCTTGTGGCCGACACGCTGAACGGGGCGGATGATGGCGAACTCTACATGGAGTTCCGTCAGTCGGAAGCATTGGGCTTTGATGACGGTCGGCTGAAGATGGCAAGCTTTGACACGGATCAAGGCTTTGGCCTGCGCTGCGTGGCGGGCGAGGCAACGGGCTTTGCTCATGCGTCGGAGTTTTCGGAAGCTGCTCTGAAGCGGGCAAGTGATGCTGTACAGGCTGTAAAGACCGGCCACACAGGCGTTGCGGCTGAGGGACCGACGGGTACCAACAAGCATCTTTATACAGATGAAAACCCGCTTGGCGGACAGAGCTTCGAGGAGAAGGTGAAGCTTCTCGCGGAAATTGATGCTTATGCGCGGGCGAAAGATCCACGCGTGCAGCAAGTATCGGCATCGCTTTCCGGCGAGTGGCAGGCGGTTGAGATCATCCGTGCGGATGGTTCAAGCCTGCGCGACATTCGCCCACTTGTGCGGCTGAATGTGGCCGTCATTGCAGGTGAAGGTGACAGGCAGGAAACAGGCTCGCACGGCGTTGGGGGCCGCGAGGGATATGCCGCTTTCATCAGCCCGGATCGCTGGCAGGCGCAGGTGGATGAGGCGCTGCGACAGGCGCTCGTCAATCTTGAAAGCGTGCCCGCCCCCGCCGGTGAAATGGATGTCGTGCTCGGGCCGGGCTGGCCAGGCATTCTACTGCATGAAGCAATTGGCCACGGGCTTGAGGGCGACTTCAACCGGAAGAAGACGTCTGCCTTTGCGGGACTTCTCGGCAGCCGCGTTGCTGCCCCCGGCATTACGGTCGTTGACGATGGCACACTTGCTGACAGGCGCGGCTCGCTCACCATTGATGATGAGGGCACGCCAACGTCGCGCACCGTTCTGATCGAAGACGGGATTCTAAAAGGCTATATGCAGGACAGGCTCAATGCGCGGCTGATGGGCGTGGCGCCCACGGGCAATGGCCGACGTCAATCCTACGCACATCAGCCCATGCCACGCATGACCAACACCTATATGCTCGGCGGAAATCACGACCCGGCAGAAATCCTCTCCTCCGTGAAGAAAGGGCTTTATGCCGTGTCCTTCGGCGGCGGGCAGGTGGATATCACGTCTGGCAAGTTCGTCTTTACCTGCACCGAGGCCTATCTGATCGAGAACGGAAAGATCGGTCGTCCCGTGAAGGGTGCCACGCTGATCGGCAACGGCCCTGACGTGCTCACCCGCGTCACCATGATCGGCAATGACATGGCGCTTGATCCCGGCATCGGAACCTGCGGCAAGGCCGGTCAGGGCGTGCCTGTGGGCGTCGGCCAGCCGACGTTGCTGGTGAAGGGACTGACGGTCGGCGGCACGGCGCAGGCGGCGTGAGGTCGGCCTTCGGCGGCTTGTAGCAACGAGCGGCGTTTATACCCGGGTTAGCAATACTGCCGCTTCGGAATCGCTCCTTACCCGGATTATCCGGGCGTCTTGACCATATTCGCGAAGCGCCGCTTCTATCCTCTTCTCGTTTTTCTTTCGAAAGCTCCAAACATAGAGAAAGAATTCGAGATCGAGCCGCTCGGGGCAACCCCGCGCCATATCGCTTCTTACCGTCCCCAGTTGCGTGACTGCACGGCGGAAAACACGCCACAGGCAGACACGACGCGGCAAGTCTACCCAGATGATCATATCGGCACGGGGCATCCTTATGTCCCATGTGTCGCTATAGTTTCCGTCGATCACCCAGCGCTCTTCCGCGACCAGGTTTCGCACCAAGGGACGGAATATCTCATGTCCCAGCTCCACCCAGCCGGGTTGCCACCAAAGCTTGTCGAGATGAAATACTGGCAGCGCGAGCTTTACTCCGAGCGCGCGAGCGAGGGTGGACTTACCACCACCCGAGCACCCGATGATGAGGATACGGTTCATCCCTCTCCTATTAGCGAATGCGCCGGAGAGACCTCAGAAGGCGAACTCCTTGAAGACCGGATCGACCGAGCCGTTCCAGCGACCGTGGTAAAGGTCGAGCAAATCTTCTGCAGGTGATTTGCCTCTCTCTACGATCTCCTCAACCGCGCGGAGGTGGATCGCTTCGCTTGCGCCGACGCCATCGCCCTGCGCACGTGCTTCAAGGCCCGCCCGCGATATGGCAACTGCCCGGCGCGCAATATCCAGCAGTGTACCGCCCCGGAATGGCGTGTGGAGCCCGTGCTTCGCCACGCCATCGCGCAATGCCTGACGTTCTTCCGTTGTCCAGTCCCTCACGAGATCCCATGCGGCATCGAGCGAGGACTGATCGTAAAGGAGGCCAACCCAGAACGCAGGCAGCCCGCAAATACGCGCCCAGGGGCCACCATCTGCGCCGCGCATCTCGATATAGTTCTTCACGCGAGCCTCGGGAAAGATCGTTGTGAGGTGATTGTTCCAGTCCCCGCGTGTCGGGGTCTCGCCCGGGAGTGCAGGAAGCCGGCCTTCAAGGAAGTCGCGGAAGCTCTGCCCGGTTGCGTCGATATATTTTCCGTCGCGATAGACGAAATACATCGGCACATCGAGCGCATAATCGACCCATCGCTCAAAGCCGAAGCCATCTTCAAAAACGAAAGGCACCATGCCCGCACGGGCATTGTCCGTGTCGGTCCACACATGGGAACGGTAGGACAGATAGCCGTTCGGCTCTCCTTCCGTGAAAGGAGAATTTGCAAATATCGCGGTTGCGATGGGCTGAAGCGCGATGCCGACGCGCATCTTTTTCACCATGTCGGCTTCCGACGCGAAATCGAGATTTACCTGCACGGTGCAAGACCGGTACATCATGTCGAGGCCCATGGTCCCGACTTTTTTCATGTACTCGGTCATGATCTTGTAGCGGCCCTTGGGCATGACGGGAATTTCGTCGCGCCGCCAGTTCGGCGTGAAGCCAAGGCCGAGAAAGCCGATGCCATGCTCCGTGCCGACTTCCTTCACCTGTGCCAGATGATCATGAAGCTCTGCGCAGGTCTGATGCAGCGTTTCAAGCGGCGCGCCGGAAAGTTCAAACTGCCCGCCCGGCTCCAACGAGATGTTGCCCGCGTTCTCGCTCTCAAGGCCGATAATGTGCTCGCCTTCCATGACAGGTTTCCAGCCAAAGCGCGTCATGCCTTCCAGCATGGCGCGGATGCCGTGATCGCCGCCATAGGGGATGGGGGAAAGGTTTTTCGTGCAGAAGGGGAATTTTTCGTGCTCCGTGCCGATGCGCCATTCATGGCGCGGCTTGTTTCCGCGCTCCAGCGCAGCCACGAGGTCTCGACGATCAGTAATGGGCTCGGGCCCGGCAACGAGAATGCTCATTCGAGCCCCTTTATTTTTATATGGACCTGCGCCTCTGCAGGGCGAGCCGACCGCCCTGCTGCCAGTCCCCTAATCACGTGCCGATTGCAACCCTGCCCCGGCGTTGTTCAGATGTAGGAGCGCAATCTCGGCATGGCAAGCGCCAAAGCCGGTTCAACAAATCACAGCGGTTGGTCGATAAAGGTACAGGCGGCGATCAGTTCGCACTCTTCCGGCCCGTGGCCACAGCGTCACGCCACCTGGGCCATGCGGCGGCGAATCGAAGCGAGGAAGGTCGAGCGCCTTTTTGGCGTTGAATCATCCATTTTGTAGCAGCCGAGCCAGAGCTGTTTGCACCGCGTGCCGCAAAGGGCGCGGATGCCGCGCATCAGAATGCGGCGATGGGGCTCGCCGACCAGTTTTGACCACCACCATGGCGCGCCGCAGGTCGTGACCGCTCCCATGAAGCGGATATGCTGAAGGCGCGGGCGGATGGTCTTCCCTTCGGCGAGGTCGAAGGCAACGCCCGGCACCCAGACGCGGTCGAGCCAGCCCTTCAGCATGGCGGGCATGTCGTACCACCATGTGGGAAACACAAAGACGATGCCTTCGGCTGCGTGTAGCTGTTCGACATAGCGCTCTATCCCGCTTTTGTTCACGCCGGGATCTTCGTAATTTTCATGCTCACTGGCGCTGAGGCGCGGATCGAAATTATCTGCATAGAGATCGACAAGGTCGATGTCGTGGCCCGCCTGTGTCAGCCCCTCAATCACGGCATCGCGCACGGAAGCGGTGAAGCTTTCGGGCCGTGGGTGGCAGTAAATGACGAGCATCCGCATATGTTTTCCTCTTTTCACC
>JBAYOU010000204.1:0-4208 GCA_041678065.1 Parvibaculum sp.
CTCGTCCTCTGGACGGTCTGCCACCTCGCTTTCCGCACGGGCTACCGCCTAAAGGCGTGAGTCGAGCGGCAAAAGGTTAACAGGGCGAGATTGACAGGTCATGGTACTCGCCCTAATACTTGGACGCTTCTCGGACTGCCGCCCAAAACAGGCGGCATTTTCTATTGGGCGGCCCTGACGGGACGCTGCGGGGAGCCCCCCGGCAAAGGGGACACAAGGGTGTGATCGGCATGATCCTGTACGGGAAACGACGAGGCTGACAGCGAGAAGGGGCCGGGCGCGGAATGCGTCTCAAGGCCCCGCAGGAAACTGCTGTCTCGCCGGATCGCTCGGAGCCCGACAACGCCAGCACTCAAAGGCACTCTCCCGGCATACCGCGAACGGCGTCGTTCAAAGGATTTGTGAGAAGGACCGACTTCCGTGATTACGCCTGTTTTGCCGACCTATGCGCGGGCTGACCTTGAATTTGAACGGGGCGAAGGCCCCTGGCTGATAACCGCGAAGGGCGAGCGCTATCTCGACTTTGGCGCGGGCATCGCCGTCAACGCTTTTGGCCACAGCCATCCCCACCTCATCAAGGCTCTGACGGAGCAGGCGGGGAAGGTGTGGCACACCTCGAACATCTACCGCATCCCCGGTCAGGAAACGCTTGCGCGGCGTCTCGTCGAGGCGACTTTTGCCGATACGGTGTTCTTCACCAATTCAGGCGCCGAGGCGCTTGAATGCGCAATCAAGATGGCGCGGAAATATCACGCCGCGAAAGGCGCGCCGGAGCGCTATGAACTCATCACCATGGAAGGCGCTTTCCATGGCCGCACGCTCGCAACCATCGCGGCGGGCGGGCAGAAAAAATATCTCGAAGGTTTCGGCCCGGCCATGCCGGGTTTCCCGCAGGTGCCGTTTGGTGATCTGAAGGCGCTGGAAGCGGCCATTGGCCCGGCTACGGCTGGCATTCTGATCGAGCCTGTGCAGGGCGAGGGCGGCATTCGCATCATCTCCAATGAAGACCTTCGGCACATCCGTGCGCTTTGCGACGAGAAGGGCATTCTGCTCGTGCTCGATGAAGTGCAAACGGGCGTTGGCCGCACGGGCAAGCTCTTCGCGCATGAACATGCTGGCATCACGCCGGACATCATGGCCATTGCGAAGGCGCTGGGCGGTGGTTTCCCAGTGGGCGCCTGTCTTGCGAGCGCGGATGCAGCCGCGGGCATGACGGCGGGCACGCATGGCTCCACCTTTGGCGGCAACCCGCTTGCCATGGCGGTTGCCAATGCGGTGATGGATCTCGCGCTTGATGAAGCCTTCCTGCCGCATGTGCGGATGCTTGGTCTGAAGCTTCGGCAGAAGCTTGCCATGCTCGCAGATCGTTTCCCGCGCATTGTGGAAGAAATTCGCGGCGAAGGCTTGATGCTCGGCATTCGCTGCCGCATACCCAATACGGATCTCGTGGCGGCGCTGCGTGATGAAAAAATGTTGACCGTTGGCGCGGGCGACAATGTGGTGCGGCTGCTGCCGCCGCTTAACATAGAAGAAGCCCATCTCGATGAGGCCGTGGAAAAGCTGATGGTCGCCTGCGAAAAGCTTGATGCGGCGCTTGGTGCCGATGCAAAGGCAGCGGGAGCGACATCATGAAAGCGATAGCAACGCCCCGGCATTTTCTTGATCTCGATGTGGTTGCGGCAGGGGAACTCCGCGCGATCCTCGAAAATGCCGCATCTCGCAAGAAGGCACGCTCAGGGTTCGGCCAGGTTGAACCTGATGCCGACAAGCCGCTCAAGGGCAAGCTTCTCGCCATGCTGTTCGAGAAGCCTTCGACGCGGACACGCGTTTCATTCGATGTGGCCATGCGCCAGCTCGGCGGCGAGACGCTGCTGCTGAACGGGCAGGACACGCAGCTTGGCCGTGGCGAAACGATTGCCGACACGGCGCGCGTGCTTTCGCGCTATGTGGACGCAATCATGATCCGCACCACGGATCACGAAAAGCTTCTGGAGCTTTCCGAATATGCAACCGTGCCTGTCATCAACGGGCTGACGGACCGGTCGCACCCCTGCCAGATCATGGCGGATGTGATGACATTCGAAGAACATCGCGGCCCCATCAAGGGACGGCGCGTTGCTTGGGTCGGTGATGGCAACAATGTCTCGACCTCATGGATTCATGCGGCTGCCCAGCTCGAGTTTGAGCTTCGTCTTGCCTGCCCGCCCGAGCTTGCGCCGTGCGAAAAGGCGCTGGAATGGGCTCGGAAAAAGGGTGCGAAGATCACTGTGACAGCTGATCCCTTCGAGGCGGTGGATGGTGTCGATGCCATCAACACCGACACATGGGTCTCGATGGGTGACAGCGTGGAAACCGCTGCGCGCCGGCACAATTTGCTGGCGCCTTTTCAGGTGAACGAACGTCTGATGGCGGCGGCAGGCAAGGACGCGCTCTTCATGCATTGCCTTCCCGCGCATCGCGGCGAGGAAATGACGGCGGATGTGATCGACGGCCCGGCTTCCGTTGTTTTTGATGAAGCAGAAAACCGGCTCCATGCACAAAAGGGCGTGCTCGCCTGGTGCTTCCGTTAAACCGCAAGGCAGGCAGTTCTTGGGTAAGAAAGACGGTATCCCGACAGACGACCTCGTTCAGCCTTTCATGATCGAGGATCTGGGAATCCGCGGGCGCATCGTGCGGCTCGGGCCGCTGGTGGACCGTGTGCTGACGGCACATGCCTATCCCGAGCCCGTGTCGCGCCTGCTTGGCGAGGCGATGGCGCTTGCCGCCATGATCGGCTCTGCGCTGAAATTTGACGGGCGCTTCATCCTGCAGACCCAGAGCAAGGGGCCGGTCGGCATGCTCGTTGCCGACTTTGAAACGCCAGGCAAGATGCGCGGCTATGCGCAAATGGATGAAGAACGCGTGGCCGCTGCGCTGGCTGAAGGGCGCACTTCACCCGCCGAGTTGATGGGTGAGGGCTATCTAGCCCTGACCATCGATCAGGGGCGCGATATGGAGCGCTATCAGGGCATCGTCTCGATCCATCCGGAGGGTCTCAGCCACTCCGCGCATGAATATTTCGCAAGTTCCGAGCAGGTCGCCACGCGCATCCGCCTTGCTGCCGGGCCCTATTATCATCGCGCGGAAGGTGCGCCGGAGAAGAACTGGCGCGCTGGCGCTATCATGATCCAGCATGTCGCGCGCGAAGGTGGCCTCACCTCCTTCCGCGAAGACGATGATGATCGTCCCTTCACGGATGAGGAAGAAAACTGGAACCGTGCCTCGATCCTTCTCGATACGGTGGAGGATCATGAGTTGCTTGATCCCTCCCTTGAGCCGAACCGGCTTCTCTATCGTCTCTTTCATGAGGACGGCGTTCGGGCCTACGATCCCGTATCCCTCGAATTTTCGTGCCAGTGCTCACGCGATCGGATGGCCAGCATTCTGCGTTCCTTCGGCAGTCATGAAATTGACGAAATGGTGCAGGAAGGTGTCATCACCACAACCTGCGATTTCTGCAGCGAAGTTTATATCTTTGAGCCCGACCAGTTGAAGGAAGGGCTCGATTGAAAAAGGGGGCTCGAAGTGGAGAACGCTTCTGACACGGTCTTTTCCCGTCTGCGGCCGCTGCCTGTTCTTGCCGCACTGCTCTCGACAATGCTTCTTGCCGCCTGCGCGGATGCGCCGCCGCCTGCTGCGGGGCCGCGTGCCGTGAGCTTTGAGGCGCAGGCACCCCTTCGTCTCGATATTGCAAGCATCACCGTTGAGCCGCGCTATCGCGCTCCGGGCCGTGCCCCCAATGTGGAGCATCTCCATCCGGTGACACCGGAAAGCGTCGCCCGTTCTTGGGCGGCAGCGCGCATCATCGCTACCGGCAGCCGCGGCCGTGCGGTGCTGACGGTGCTTGATGGCAGTGTGGTTTCAGAAGACCTGCCGAAAAAGGGCGGCCTCACCGGCTTCTTCGGCGACCAGCTTGATACCCGCCTTACCGCGCGGTTGAAAGCCCGCCTTGTGGTAGGGCGGGCAGGCATCGAGGCTGGCAATTTCGAAGAGTGGAGCGCCGATGTGGACGCATCCGCAACCCGCACCATTCTGGAAAGTGCGAGTCTCAATGAGCGTGATGCTGCCTATGCGGCACTCATCCAGTCGCTTGCGAAGAATTTTGATGATGCGTTGAGCGCGGAAGTGCGTCGCAGCATGGGGCCGGTGCTGCGGTAGGGGCGCTTTCA
>JBAYOU010000205.1:0-4205 GCA_041678065.1 Parvibaculum sp.
CTTGCCCGGCAGGGCGAAGGCCGAGCTGAACAGCGCATACTGCGTTGCTGCGAAATCATGGTTCACGAGGCTCGACATATAGGCGATGAGGCAGGTGCCTGCGAAACCGCCGGAGAAGTTCTCAATTGAGATCGTGACCGCGAGCGCCGCGGGATCGGCCCCGCGAAAAACCAGCCAGACAAAGATGAGATTTGTGCCGGTCGCTGCGATGGCCCCCAGAAGGAGCGAGCGCAACACGCCGAGCTTTGCCGCCACGATGCCGCCCGCCAGCGCGCCTGCAATCGTCATCCAGATGCCGTAGAGCTTCACAATGGTGGCGATGGTCGAAAGCTCGAAACCGAGATCGATATAGAGCGGGTTCGCCATGACCCCCATGACGAAATCGGGCACGCGGTAAAGCCCGATCAGCGCGAGAAGCAGGAGCGACCACCAGCCATAGCGCCGGAAGAAATCGAGAAACGGCGCGACGATTGCCCGGTAGAGAAAAGTGAGCACGCGCTGCGCCCTGCCTTCGATCCGGTGGCGGCGCGCAAACCCTTCCAGCGCTTCCTCGCCCACAGCAGGCGTATGGGCTTCTGCCACGCGCGGCGCCAGAAGCGAAGCGATGATGCCTGCGCCCATCAGCACGGCCATTGCGAGATAGGCCGCCGTCCATGACACACCTTCGGCGATATAGAGCGCGCCCGCACCAGAGGCGATGAGCGCGATGCGGTAACCAAGCTGATAGGTCGCAGCCAGCGCGCCCTGCTTTTCATCCGGCGCTGCCTCGATGCGCCAGGCGTCAATGGCGATGTCCTGCGTGGCGGATGCAAAGGCAAGGATAAGCGCAAAAACAACCACCGGCGTAAGCGCCGTGCCGGGGTTCGACAGCGCAAGGCCCGTCAGTGCTGCAGCAGCCACCAGCTGCGCCAGCACCATCCAGGCCCGGCGACGGCCGAGCAGCCGGTCGAGCAGTGGCAGGCGGATATGATCGAGCACCGGTGCCCAGAGAAACTTGATCGTGTAGGCAAGGCCCACATAGCTCATCAGGCCAATATCGGTGCGGCTGATGCCCGCTTCGCGCAGCCATGCGGAGAGCGTGGAAAAGACGAGCAGGAAGGGAAGGCCCGACGCAAAGCCGAGCAGCAGCATGATGACGGTGCGGTATTCGGTATAGACCGCGAGGCTCGACATCCAGCCGCGGGCGCGCGTCATGGCCGACATGGGCAGATCTCCCCTCAATTCTGCCGGGCCGCAAGGGCCGGGTCAGGCCACTTTACGCATGATTCGCCTTTTCGCCAGCAGGAGCGCCGTAGGTCGAGCGGCGACAGGCCCAGCGCGCCAATGCATCGGCGAGGTCTTCCGCCGCCACGGGCTTGGAGAGATAGTCATCCATGCCCGCATCAAGGCAGGCCTGCCTGTCATCTGCCATTGCATTGGCGGTGAGCGCGATGATCGGCAGTTGCGCATGAGGCGTTTCAAGTTCGCGGATGCGCGAGGTTGCCGTGAAGCCATCCATGCCGGGCATGTGCAAATCCATCAGCACGAGATCAATCTCGCTCTCCGCATCTTCTTCAAGCGCGGCGACGGCTTCTGCACCGTTCCGCGCAAGGCGGACTTCATGGCCTGCATGCTCCAGCAGGGTGCGCGTGAGGAGGGCGTTGATCTCATTGTCCTCGGCGACGAGAACGGTGAGCGGCGAGAGCGCCGGAGGCGTTGCTGCGGGCATGGGAGGGGCCTCCACCGTTTCATAGGCATCATCATAATCGCGTGTTTCGGGCGCTGAGACTTGCGGCATCCAGCTTCGCACGCGCAATGCCGTCATCCGCGCGACAAGCGAGGCGGCGCGCACCGGGCGCACCAGATATCCGTCAAAGGGTGCTGCATCACCCTGTGTCAGCTCATCAAGGCGGGCGCGGTCCTGCGGGCGCAGGAGCAGCATGGTGCCGATGCCGGGTACGAGCGAGCGGGCGAACTGCGCAAGCTCCGCCGCCTCCCCTTCGCCATCAAGTGGACAGATGAAGACATCGCTGGGTGATGCAAGAAGCGCTTCCTTCAGCGCGTCTCGCGTTGCAACATGGCGCGCTTCCGCACCTGCCGCTTCCGCCGCCCGAACAAGCGCGCGACCGACAAGCGGGTGATCGCTCAGCACAATGGCGCTGAGGCCCGCAAGCGTGGCGGGTGCAGGCGCCGCGCTTTCGCCCGGCACACGGCCAAGCGGCAGATGGATGCGGAAAAGCGAGCCGCTGCCTACCGCGCTTTCAACTTCAATGCGACCCCCCATCGCGGTGACGAGACGCTTTGTGATGGCAAGGCCAAGACCAGTGCCTTCATAGCGGCGCGCATGGGACTGATCGGCCTGGGCGAACTCATCGAAGATATGTTCGCAAGCCGTTTCATTCATGCCGATGCCGGTATCTTCGACCTCAAGCACAAGGGCGACACGCGCTTTGTCCTGCACGCTCAGATGCCGGAAGAGGCGGAGCGCAACGCCGCCTTCCATGGTGAATTTGATCGCATTGCCTGCGAGGTTCAACAGGATCTGCCGGATGCGCACCTCATCGCCCACAATATTGCGCGGGACGGTGGGTGCGATCTCGGTGACGATTTCGAGATGCTTTTCAAAGGCGCGCGACGCGAGAAGTTCTGCCACGCCTTCAAGAACACCGCGCGGATCAAACGGCGCTTCATCCAGCGTGACCTTGCCTGCCTCGATCTTCGAGTAATCGAGAATGTCATTGATGATATTGAGCAGCGCCTCACCGGAAGACCGCACGGCTTCCGCATAGGAGCGCTGAGCCGGATCAAGCCGCGTGCCAAGCAGCAGCTTCGCCATGCCGATCACACCATTCATCGGTGTACGGATTTCATGGCTCATCGTTGCCAGAAAGAGCGACTTGGCGCGGCTTGCATCATTGGCCTGTTGCAGCGCTTCGGCGAGACGTTCTTCCGTCTCCTTGCGATCGGTGACATCGCGGCCAACGGCCTGAATCTCGACAAGCCTGTTCTCATCATCGCGGATCGCGAATTCTTCCCAAGCGATCCAGCGTGGACCGCGAGAAGTGATCACGCGCTCATCGCGGCGGATGCGATGCGGGGGAGTGGCAAGCCCGGCAAAACTCGACAGCAGCGGAGCACGCTCACCTTCCGGGTAATCCGGCACGAAGGGGCGGCCGATCACTTCCTTGCGAGTGCGCCCGAATGTGTCGCAGAAAACATCATTCACATAAGTGAGCCGCCCTTCGAGGTCCTTGCGCAGGATGAGATCGCCCTGCGCGCGGACGAGATCGCGGTAGCGCTCCTCGCGTTCGGCCAGTTCCCATTTTTCATCGCGCAATGTTTCGATCCGAGCTTCTAGATCGGCGATGCGGGAGAGATGCCGTTTCGCACGCGCAGAAGCGCGACGCCACGCCTCAAGCCCGAGAAAAAGAACCGCGGCAAGGCAGAGCAGCACAAGCGGCGTCTGGTTGAGATCGACAAGAGACATACGGATACCGCGGCTGCCGATCCAGTGCGGACCGGGCGTCTGAAAGCCCGCGGATTGTGGGACGATCGTGGTTGATAAAAGGTTAGGGGAGACCGTTAACGAAAATGCAGCTTCATCACGCTGCCGCGCCGAGCCTGCCTGCCACCGTCTCGCGATAGGCGAGCGCTTCGGCGATATGGAGGCGGCGCACAGCCTCCATGCCTTCAAGGTCTGCCAGTGTGCGTGCCACGCGCAGGACGCGGTGGTAGCCGCGCGCCGTGAGGCCCATGCGCTCGGCTGCTTCGGCGAGCAAGCGGCGGCCTGCATCATCGGGTGATGCAATGCGATCCAGCAACTCGCCTTCGACATGGGCGTTGAGGAGAAGTGCGCCCTGCTGACCAAGCTCCGCAAAGCGCGCCTGCTGGATCGCACGCGCGCCCGCAATCCGCGTGGCGACCTCCGCCGAGCCTTCTGCGGGCGGTGGCAATGCGAGATCGGCATGGGCGACGGGTGGCACTTCGATGTGAATATCGAAGCGATCAAGCAGCGGGCCCGAGAGCTTTCCCTGATAATCCATTACGCAGCGCGGCACGCGCGGACAGGCGCGGGCAGCGTCGCCCGCATGGCCGCAGCGGCAGGGATTCATCGCCGCCACAAGCTGGAAACGCGCAGGGAAGGTCACATGGGCATTGGCGCGCGCCACCACCGCCTCGCCGGTTTCGAGAGGCTGGCGCAGACTGTCGAGCACCTGCCGGGGAAA
>JBAYOU010000206.1:0-4199 GCA_041678065.1 Parvibaculum sp.
GGTACAGTGTACCGGCACCGTTCATCATTAATTGGTCGTGAATGGCTGCTCGCCTAGACTGCGGGCGGCGGCGGATTCGCCGGGGTGCTTTGCGGCGCAAGTTGCCAGGGCGGTGGGCCATGAAGGAAAAAGAACTCAGGATCGCGCTTGTGTGTTATGGCGGCGTTTCGCTCGCCATCTATATGCATGGCGTAACGAAAGAGATTCTGAAGCTGGTCCGCGCCTCGCGAGTCTATCACCACGATCTCGCCCGCTCTCATCGCGCCAATGCGCGCTATCTCGATGTCGATCATGCGGATCGGGAGACGGATACAGAAGAGATATATTTCGACCTCATTCAGGCTATCGGTCGCTCGCTCGACCTACGCATCTTCGTGGACACGATTGCGGGCGCCTCGGCAGGCGGCATCAACGGCGTCCTGCTCGCCCGCGCGCTTGCCCATGATTTGCCGATGGATGCACATCGCAAGATGTGGCTTGAGCAGGCCGACATCATCGCCCTGATGGATGAGGAGCATCTGGCGGGGCGCTGGGACAAGCTTTTCATGAAGCCCTTTTTCTGGGGCATGACAGATAGATGGCTTGCGCGCTATGCACCAGACATAGAGATGCGCCAGAAGCTGCAACGCTTCACGCGTTCTCGCTGGTTCGAGCCCCCTTTCTCCGGCTCCATCATGAGCGGGATGTTGCTTGATGCCTGCCGCGCGATGGGAGAGCCGGAACCCTCCAATGCATCGCTTCTACCTGCGGGTCACAGGCTTGATCTCATCGTCTCGGTGACCGATTTTCATGGCTACAGCCAGAATATTCCACTGCATGATCCCGTTTCCATCCGTGAGCGTGAGCACAGACACAGCCTGAAGTTCAGCTACTTCCAGCATTCAAGTGGCGCGGCAGAAAGCGACTTCGATCTTGATCATGTGCCGGGGCTTGTCTTCGCGGCGCGGGCGACTTCCTCCTTTCCTGGCGCTTTTCCTCCAGCGCGGATTGGAGAGCTTGATGCCGAGCTGGAAGAACGCGGGCTCGATTGGCCAACGCGGGCCGAATTTCTGAGCGGCAAGTTCCGCCCCCTCAACATGTCAGGCTCTGACCCGGTGAAGGCCTCCTTCATTGATGGCAGCGTGCTCAATAACAAGCCTTTCGCAGAAGCGATTGAGGCCATCCGCGGGCGCCACGCCTATCGCGAAGTGGACAGGCGCATCGTCTATATCGATCCCGACCCGAAAGGCGGGCGCGTAGAAGGTGGCGGCGCGGCACCCGGCTTTTTCCATACGATACGGGGTGCGCTTTCCGATATTCCACGCAACCAGCCGGTGCGCGACGAACTTGAATCCCTGCATGATTTTTCAGAGAGGGTGCGCCGTTACCGGCAAATTGTTTCTGCAACGCGACCGCATGTGCGCGCCCGTGTAGTTGAGCTTTTCAATGGTAGCGCAGGCAAAATGCCGGGCGTGGACGAACTGGCCAGACTGCGCAACAAGGCGAATGCAAAAGCGGCGCTTGAAGCAGGCTACGCCTATGACGCCTATGTGCAGCTCAAGGTTTCGTCCGTTCTCGATCAGATCACAAATATCGTTGCTGATCTGAGCGATGCGGTGAACCATCCCAGCGACCGGCTTGCCCTTTCCCGCGCTGTGGAAACATGGGCGAAGAATACCTGCATTTTTCCGGTGCAGTGGGCAGCTCAGGCGGCCGCGGGTGAGGAACCCGGCAAGGAAGATGCCTGGGTGCGCTTCCTGCGCGACTTTGATGTCGGCTTCCGCCTGCGGCGTCTGCGCTTCGTCGTCCGCCGATTGAACGAACTTTATCAGCGCATTGGCACAAAGAATGGCGATGCGCCAGAGTCCGCCGCACTTGATGAATTTAAAAGACACCTCTATCGCTGCCTTGAGCGCATTCAGTCGGAGACCTCGGCGCGCCTCCGCACCGCCGATACGCGACGCATCTGCGCGGCCATTTATGATGATGGTATTGCCGATCCTCACGAGATCAATGCCTTCACGGCGCATATCGGGCCGGAGTTGAACCTTGTCGGCCTGGACCATGATGTCGATGCGCGCTTCGTGGAGATGGCCAGCACCGCCTTGCCCGAAGAAATTCGCACTGAACTTCTCCATGCCTATGTGGGCTTTCCGTTTTTTGACGTGCTGACGCTGCCGCTGAACAAGTGGCAGGATCTTGATGATGTGGATACGGTTCTGGTGGATCGCATCAGCCCGGAAGATGCGCGAGCCCTTCGCGAAGGGGGCGCACCGGCCACGCTGATGGGACGTGATCTCGGCTACTTCGCCGCCTTCTTCAGTCGCCGAGCGCGCGAGAATGATTATCTCTGGGGCAGGCTCCACGCGGCGGATCGGCTGGTCGATATTGTGGCGAGCAGCGCGCCAGACGCCGTGAAGAAAGCGGGCATTGATCTGCAACAAATCAAGGCGCGGCTCTTCCGTTCAATCCTGAAAGCCGAGAAGTCGCATCTTGAGCACGTGCCGGAGCTGTTCGCCGACCTTGAGCGGGAAATCAGGATTCGCTTTGGCGAAGAGCAGCCATTCGTCCCCGTCGAAGACGATTACTCCAGCGCGCCAGCACCACAGTGACGCGAGTCCGTTTCGCCGGAGGGCAAGGGCTGCTTTCGATCCTCAACCCATGATGCAATGTCCTGCCAAACAATCTCACGTTGCAGATCGCGCAGCAGCATGTGGTAACCTTCGGCATAGCAAGCATTCGCGACATCCGTTCTTGCCGCCAGCATGGCGCGCCGCACCGCATCCACAGGTGGCGCGGGAACGATCTGATCCTTCGCACCATAGAGCAACAGCACCGGCACGCGAATATGCGAGGCGGCGTCATAGGCGCTCTCCATGAGATTGACGAGGCCGTAAATTGTGCCGATCTGTGTTTCCTTGATGACAAGCGGATCACGGCCCAATGCGCGCAGCATCTCTATATTATCGGACGGCATGATCTCCAGCCCCCGCCCTGTCAGCGTATAGGAAGGCGCAAGCCGCGCCGCAGCCCAAAGAACGGCGCCGTAGAAATCGTTCATGGCCTTCCAACCCCAGACGGCCGGCGCAACTAGGATGAGGCCATCCACCTCCGGCGGCTCGGCAAGCGTCATGCTGCGCATGGCGACAGCGCCGCCCATGCTGGTGCCGAGCAGATAGACCGGCAGGCCGGGATGGCGCCCCCGCGCGAGACGCACAAGGCTTGCCGCGTCCTCCGCCATGCGCGTATCACCCGCCCAGAGGCCGCGGCCCGGGGCGCGGCCAAAGCCACGCTGATCCATCGCATAAAGCGTGACGCCCTGCGCCGCGAACCAGGGGCCGGGCCCCGGCTCTTCGAAAGACGCCCCGTAATCATTGAACCCATGCAGCGCCACGATGATGGCGCGGGGCTCCTTTGCCTGAAAGACGCGCATGGGAAGTCTTGCGCCATCCGGCATCACAGCTACGGTCGAAGCGGAGACAATGTCCACACGCGGCTCATAAACCGGATCGCCCACCGCCATGAGACGCGGTGCACAGGCGCCGAGGCCTGTCAGCAGCACAGCCGCACCGAGAACGAGCCTTGCGAGGCGTTTCATGGCTTTTTCTCGAGAAGACGTCGTATGTCCGCTTTCAGCACGGGCAGCAACTCCTCTTCAAACCATGGATTTTTCTTGATCCACGCATTGTTGCGCCATGAGGGGTGGGGCAATGGCAGGTAGCGGGGATAATAGTCGCGCCACGCGGCAACCGTATCCGTAAGGCCTTCCTTTCGGGCGCGGCCCAGATGCCAGATTTGCGCATATTGTCCGACAAGCAAGGTCAGTTCGAGCTTCGGCATGAGCTCGAACAGCCTCACATGCCATAACTCAGCGCATTCCCTGCGCGGCGGCAAATCGCCGCCTTTCGCATTCTGCCCCGGAAAACAGAACCCCATCGGCACAATGGCGATGCGCGTCAGATCGTAGAATTCGTCTGGCGTCACGCCCATCCAATCCCGCAGACGTTCACCGCTCGGATCGGTGAAGGGCATGCCGGACGCATGTACCCGCGTGCCCGGCGCCTGCCCCGCCACGCAGATCCGCGCGCTGCGAGACACACGCAGAACAGGCCGCGGCTCATGCGGCAACGGTCTGTTACGCGGGCTTTCAATGCAGATGCGGCAGGCCTGAATATCACCGACCAGACGTTCGAGCTTCCTCATGCGCCCATTGTGTCACC
>JBAYOU010000207.1:0-4191 GCA_041678065.1 Parvibaculum sp.
CGACCGATGGTTGCGCGTTCAACGGAGCGATCTCCCTGCAGGAAGGCGGACGCCATTCCCATGCACATCACGCCCCATTTCAATGTGCCGAGCACTTCCCAGAACTTCACGCGGGCGGGATCAATCTTGTCGCCGCCTGCTGCCTCATAGCCCGCGAACAGGTCTTGCCGCGTTCCGAAGCCGCCGACCGGAAGGTCGATATTGCCGAAGCGCCACGGGTTGATGCATATCCATGAGAGGTCTGCCATCGGGTCGCCAATATGAGCGATCTCCCAGTCCAGCACGGCGCGGACGCCATCCGGTCCGATCATCAGATTGCCGTTCCGGAAATCGCCATGCACGAGGGTCAGTTTGGTTGTGTTGTCTGGTGCATTGTCGCGCAACCAGCGAAAGGCGAGTTCGAAAACAGGGTGGGGATAATCAAGCTGCTCATAGGTAGTGAAATATTGCTCCACCTCGTCGCGCCCCGTGGCGGTGCGGAGCGGCGGCAGCTTCGATTTTTCCACCGTGTGAAGCCGCGCAAGGATTTCGCCACACTGGCGGGCGAGCTTTGGCCGCACCTCGGCGAACTCCTCATCGCGGAGGATTTTGCGCGCAAGCGTTTCGCCGGGCACATGGTCCATGATGAAGCCTTGGCCGATGCCGTCTTCCTCGGTCAACACGTGGCGCACCGGCGGTACAGGCACGCCCACTTCTTCGGCCAGACTGATAAGGGCCGCTTCAGTTTCAAGCGGTACTGCCGTGCCCGAGCGACCGGTATCGCGGAAGCCGCCGGGCGCACGACGAAGAATAAGCGCGACAGGGTCGCCCTTTGTCGTTGCCTGGAAAGACCAGATTTCCTGGCTCGCGCCGCCCGACAGGCGCTTCAGCGATGCAATGCCTGTTGCGCCGGGGATGTATTTTTGTGCGACTTCGCCGAGCGGCGCCTCAATCGGATTTGCCTCCCTGCTCATCTCAGTGCCCTACACCTACCGGCTTGCCATCCACGATCTGGTCGAGATATTCGGAGAGCCCGTATCCGACCAAGCCATTACACCGATACTCGGTCATGCCTTCCGTGATGCGCGTGTTGAGTTCGTTGCCATCAGCATCCTTGCGGCGGTTGCGCAGCGGGATGAGTGACAGCACCTTGCCCTCTACCTCATAGGTCTCGCCGGATTCGGTTTCGACATGCGCGCGCAGCGCCGTCTGATACCAATTTTCGTCCCAGTCGCTTTCGATACTGCACTTCGTGATGAGGTCGTATTTACCGTCCTTCAGCACCATGCCGCCATGGCGTTCCTTGCCTTCATCATTGGTGACAATGGAGATCATCATGCCGAAGTCGCGACCGAAATTCATGGGCAGCCAGCGATACCAGTGGATTGCCTGCCAGTAGCGGGGCCCCCAGCTTTTGTCACGAAGGCCAAAGCCTTCTAATTCGAAGACTTCCTCCCCAATCTTGAAGCGGCCCTTGGCGGCCATATGCTGCTCGTAATGGGCCTTGGCGAAGGATTTTTCAGGATCGAGGTCGAGGGGTGTCCCGTCTTCCTTCACCGTCTCGCCGCCGAACATGGGGGAGACGCCCTCATAGTCGAGTTCGACTTCGCAGGGGACAACCGGGTTTTCCTTGAAGGCGCGTGCGGGGTCGGCCATGTCAAAGGGGCGGGCGAGAACAACCACACGGCCTGAATAGGTGACGCGCAAACGCTTGAATGGTTCGATGACTTCTATCTTCAGCCCGCCAGCATTCATCTCGTCATTGTTGGCGATATTCGGTCGCGCATACATGAACGCGACGCGGCCATCCGGCAGGTAAAGACAGATGGACATTTCCGCATGTCCCTCATTCGGTCGGTTGCCCAGGCGGAACCAGCCGCCCGTTTTCCGCTCAGGATCGAACATGTTGAAATACATGCTCTCATTATAATTCTGCGCCTTGTCGGGCGTGTGGGTGTATTCGTCTTCCGGCAGGAGCCGGATTTTGGTGCCGGGCGCGGGCTTGGCCATGCGTTCTCTCCCTCAAGTGGTGCGGGCTTTTCGCCTATTTGAATGACTGTTGGCAGCCATGATGAAGCCCTCTTGCCTTCTATGGAAGCCCCGCCGTATCACGAAAAATGCGACGCAGGGGAATGGCCGGATGACCCGGCGTCAATGGCGCGCACCGAAGAAGCAGCCGCTCAGCCAGATGTCGGTGCGATGCGCATGAGGGGCAGAATCCCGCTCCAGACCCATCAGCCGGAGCGGAGGTAGCGGATCGCCTCGTCGCGCTCAAAGAGATAGAGCAGGATGCGGAGTGCCTTGCCGCGTTCGGTTTCAAGCTCGGGATCACGCTCCATGATCAACCGTGCATCATCATGCGCGGCGGCGAGCAGTTCCTTCTGCGCTTCAATATTTGCGATGCGGAAGGTTGGCAGGCCGCTCTGCCGCGTGCCGAGCAGTTCGCCCGCGCCGCGGAGACGCAGATCCTCTTCCGCGATGCGGAAGCCATCTTCTGTTTCTCGCATGATCTTGATGCGCGCCTCCGCTGTCTCACCCAGAGGCGTCTGGTAGAGTAGAAGGCAGCTTGACTTGTCTGCGCCCCGGCCGACACGCCCGCGCAACTGGTGAAGCTGGGCAAGGCCGAAGCGCTCTGCATGTTCGATTACCATGATCGTTGCCGATGGCACATTGACGCCGACTTCGATTACCGTAGTCGCAACAAGGATGGTAATTTCGCCAGCGGCAAAGCGCGCCATCACGGCGTCCTTGTCAGCGGGTTTCATCCGGCCATGCACAAGGCCGACGCGGTCGCCGAACATCTCTTGAAGATGACGGTAGCGGTCTTCTGCTGCCGCGGCATCCACCTCATCGGATTCTTCCACCAAGGGGCAGACCCAATAAACCTGCGCACCCGTTGAGAGCGCACGGCCAAGGCCGGACACCACCTGATGCAGCCGGTCGAGCGGTATGGCTCGTGTGTCCACAGGCTTCCGCCCCGGCGGCTTTTCGTCGAGCTTCGACACATCCATATCACCATAGGCGGTGAGGGTGAGTGTGCGAGGTATTGGCGTTGCCGTCATCACGAGCACGTCGGTGCCGGCGCCACCTTTCTCCGCCAGCATCAGGCGTTGATGGACGCCGAAGCGATGCTGCTCATCCACAACAGCAAGCGCGAGAGCCTGAAAGGCCACGTCTTTCTGAAAGAGGGCATGGGTGCCGATAAGAATATCCACTTCGCCATTCGCTGTGGCGCTGAGAACATCCTCGCGCTGCTTTCCTTTCTCCCGGCCCGTGAGAAGCGCAAGACGCACACCCGCCACCTCGCAGAGTGGCTGCAAGGTTGCGAAATGCTGACGGGTGAGGATTTCGGTTGGGGCCATGAGGGCGGCTTGAAATCCAGCTTCCACCGCGTTCAGCATTGCCAGAAGGGCGACCACTGTCTTGCCACTACCGACATCACCCTGCAGCAGCCGCAACATGCGGTGGGAGGCTTTCATGTCCGCATCAATCTCCGCAAGTGCGCGGATTTGTGCGCCCGTAAGCGCGAAGGGAAGGGCGGCTTCCACTTTGCGGCGTAGGCGACCATCGCCCATGACGGGCCTTCCGGGCCGCTTTTTCATGCGCAGGCGGACCAAACCGAGAGCTAGCTGGTTTGCGAGCAACTCATCATAGGCAAGCCGCGCACGGGCCGGGGCGTCCGGTGCGAGGTCGGCAGCGGATTGCGGCTCATGCGCCGCAATGAGCGAGGCGCGCCAGCCCTGCCAGCGGTTTTCTTTCATCCATGCGTCATCCTGCCATTCCGGCAGATCGGGCGGCAGGGTGAGAGCGCCGCGAGTTGCCTTCTGTACGGCCTTGAGCGGCAGTCCGGCGGTGAGCGGATAGATCGGCTCCAACAGTGGCATCTCTGCGAGGTCATCCGGCCCGACAATGTGGTCCGGATGTGTCATCTGTGGTGCGCCTTGATAGAGCTCAATACGCCCGGAGATGATGCGGCGCGCGCCTTCCGGGAGTATTCGCATCAGATAGTCCTGACGCGCGTTGAAAAAGACGAGCTGCATCTCGCCCGTCTCATCCGAGACATGGATGCGGTAGGGCAGGCGTTTTGTGCGAGGGGGAACGTGAAGGCCGACCGTCACCTCCATGGTGGCGATCTCACCATCGCGTGCCTCGGCAATCTTCGGGCGGCTGCGCCGGTCTATCAGGCCGGTGGGCAAGTGCCAGAGCAGATCC
>JBAYOU010000208.1:0-4182 GCA_041678065.1 Parvibaculum sp.
CCCGCTGCGCCACGGCATGATGCTGCTCCTGCTCCCGTTCCTGCGCCGACTGTTTCGGCGACTGATGATCCGGAAGATTTTCTCTGTAGTCGTGCGCCTGCGGGTAAGGTGGAAGCAGTCCCCGCCCCCTTTGATCAATGGGCGGTGCTTGTCTGCACACGGACAGGACAAGCGCTGGTCCCGGTGATGGGTGATGCGTGGGTTGCACATGGTACTACAGAGCCTGTTTCCATACTTGCCTTGCCGCCCGGCGCGGCAGAACCGGCACCGAGCCCCGGCTTCGATGCCCGCTATGACATTGGCTTTGACATGCTTGTGGGCGTCGAAACGCTGGATGAGCGGCGGCGCTTTGCCGACCGCCTGATGACCTCCGCGATCAACCAGACCGCGGGTGCGCTCCCCGATTATGAGGCCGTTTGGCAGCTTGATGCGCTGAGCCGTACTGAGGATATGCGCTACAATCTCTTCTTCTATGTGAAGGACGGGAAACCTGCGCATATCATTGCCTGCCTGCAGCATTGCGCGCAGGCACTGCATCTGGATGTTTTGCGAGGCGAGGCGGCGGCGAGGGCGCTGCGCCGCTGAGGTGGCAGTGAATTGACATTATACGTGCCGATAAATAGAACCGGCATAGGGGACAGTAGATCGGGAACCAAAATGACAAGGGGCTATGATTTTTACGGCGCGGAGGTGAGCTATTTCTCCGGCAAGGTGCGCGCCTATCTTCGCTACAAGCGGATCCCCTTTTCCGAGATCACTCCGACGCGCGATATCTATCGCAATATCATTGTTGCGCGTGTTGGCTGGCCGGTCATTCCGGTTGTCGTGACGCCGGAAGATGAAACCTGGCAGGACAGTTCGGAGATCATCGACAATTTCGAGCAGCGTTTTCCGGAAGCCGCCATTTATCCGGAAGGCGCAACGCAGAAGCTCGCAGCGCTTCTGATTGAGACCTATGCGGATGAGTGGCTGAAGTTGCCCGCCATGCATTATCGCTGGTCAAAGAATCGTGACTTCGCCATAGCGGAGTTCGGGCGGCTTTCCCGCCCGGATCTCGACGAGGCAGGACGGCGAGAAGTGGGTGAGCAGACGGCGAAACCCTTTGCAGGCGCGCTTCCCTTTCTCGGCGTGAACGAGGCGACGGCTGCGGCCATTGAGAAAAGCTATGAAGGCTTGCTCGTGGAGCTTGATGCGCATTTCGCGAAGCATGATTTCCTGTTTGGCACGCGGCCATCGATCGGCGATTTCGGCCTTTATGGTCCGCTCTATGCGCACCAGTATCGCGACCCGGCTTCTGGCGAGATCATGAAGCGGCTCGCGCCTAATGTGGTGAAATGGGTTCAGCGCATGACGAAGCCGTCGCAGCCAAAGGGCGGCGCGTTTCTGCCGAAGGATGAAGTGCCTGCAACGATCATCCCCGTGCTTGCGCGGATGATGCGCGAATTTTTGCCGGTACTTGAGAAAACAGCGGCGGCGCTTTCAGCGCATATCGAGGCACATCCGCAGCTTATCGCAGGTAAGGAGCCCCTGCCCCGCGCCATTGGCCAGCATGAGTTCACGCTGGAAGGAGCGACCGGCACACGCGCGATCTTCCCCTTCGAACTGTGGATGCTGCAACGGCCACTCGATTTTCTTGCCTCCCTGCGGGCCGAGCAGGCTGATGCAGCGCGCGCCATGCTGGAGGAAGCGGGAGGCGAAGGCATTATCTCCTTCCCCGCCTTCCCGCGCCTGACGAGACGCCAGTTCCAGCTTGTTATCGAATAGCGTCTAGCGCAACTGCCCGCCATCCACGACGAGCACTTCGCCAGTGATGAAGCTTGCGCGCGGACTTGCGAGGAAAAGTGCTGCGTCTGCGATCTCCTCAACCGTGCCGAAACGGCGGAGTGCTACTTCCCGCTTGATCCAGCGGTCCCACGCCTCCGGTCGCTCTTTCGTGTTCTTCTCCCAATTGCCGCCCCGGAAGAGAATATTGCCCGGAGCGATGGCGTTCACGCGCAAGCCTTCCTTTCCAACGAATTTTGCAAGCTGGCGGGTGAAGTGATTGATGCCTGCCTTCGAAGCTGCATAGGTGAGCGATGTGCCCATCGCATCAATACCTGCGATCGAAGAAACCAGAATGACGCTTGCATACTGGCGCGTCTCGGCAGGGCGCTTCAGTATGCGCCGCGACGCCTCCCGCGCGAGCCAGACGGAGCCGAAGAAATTCTGCTTCATGTCAGTATCCCAGTCTTCATCCGACACATCAAAGCCGAGGGGCGCTTTCGAGAGGCCCACATTGGCGACCGCACAATGAAGCGGACCGAGTTTTTCTTCCGCCGCATCAAGCGCCGATGAGACGACATCGGAGGCAGTCATGTCGCCTGCGACGGTGAAGACATTTTCTGCCTTCACGCCATCCGCGATCAGCGCCTGATGGGCCTCATCAAGCGACTTTTCACCACGCGCTGTGAGCGTGACCTTCGCCCCTTCGGCGGCGAAAGCCCGCGCCATGCCGAAGCCAATGCCCCGGCTCGCGCCTGCGATGAAGACATGCTTGCCTTCCAGTTCCAGTTTCATGATTGCTCCCTCCTGCAATGACCTTGCGCAGAGCGTAACCGGGAACGCTTCCCATGCAAGCGACGCAGCGGAAGGCTGGTGTGACGGCAGCTCCATTGCGGCGCCTCGCGCGCCTCCCTAGACTTTGCCAAAAGACATAGCGGAGGAACGGACCCGTGACCTACAGCCAGATCAAGACGGAAAAGCGCGGCAATATTCTCATCCTCACCCTGAACCGGCCTGACCGGCTGAACGCCTGGACGGGACAGATGGCAGCCGAACAGGCCGACGCCATTCAGCGCGCAAATGATGACCCCGATATTGGTGCCATCGTGATGACAGGCGAAGGACGCGGCTTCTGCGCCGGTGCCGATATCAGCGACACTTTCCAGTCGCGCATTGATGGCAATGATCGCAACAATGACACGGGCGGTATGCCACGTGATGTGGACTGGATCGAACTTGTGCGCAGCTCGAAGCCATTGATCGCTGCGGTGAACGGCCCGGCTGTCGGTATTGGCGTGACCATGATCCTCCCCTTCGACGTGATCGTTGCGGCGGAGGAAGCAAAGTTCGGCATGGTCTTTGTGAAGATGGGCATTGTACCTGAACTTGCCTCCTCGCATTTCCTTGTCAGTCGTATGGGCTGGGGACACGCAAACGAGATGATGCTTTCAGGCCGCCTTTATCCGGCGGTAGAGGCGAAGGAGAAAGGTCTCTGTGAGTATGTGGTGCCCGGCGACAAGCTGCTCGACAAGGCGCTCGAAATCGCGAGCACCATTGCGGAAAATCCCTCGCGCCAGCTTCGCATGACGAAGCAACTCATCTCGCAGAATGCCTGCGAGACGGATATGAAGCTTGCGCAGAAGCGGGAGATCGACGCGCTCAATATCTGCTATGTATCGGCGGAGCATAAGGAAGCCGTGGATGCTTTCCTCAATAAGCGCAAGCCTGATTTCCGCAAGGCTTCACAAAACGCAGCCGAGTGATCGCACCCGCCCGAAGCACACAACAATAAGAAGCCGGATTGATCTTGATGAATGTCGTTTTGAATGAAGCAGCCACGCGGCGCGAATTGCGAGTGCCGGATGGAAAGATTTCCTATCTGGAATGGGGAACGGATGAAGCGGGAAAGATCCCGCTTCACTTTGCCCATGCCAATGGCTTCAACGGACAGACCTACAGACGCATTCTGGATGAGCTTTCCGACCAGTTCCACATTCGCGCATGGGATGCGCGTGGGCATGGCGCAACGCGGCTGCCCGCCCATCCGGCTTCACATCGCAACTGGTATGTCTATCGCGACGACCTGATCCGCATGGTTGAGGATTTCGCAGAGGCGACCGGGCAGAAAGTTATTCTTGCGGGACACTCAATGGGAGGTGCTGCCAGCGTGATGGCGGCAGCGGCGCGGCCCGACCTTGTGCGCGGACTGGTGCTGGTGGACCCGGTGATGACACCTAGGTCTTTTCGCTTTCTGGTCATGGCCTTTCGCCTCCTTGGCATGAAAGGTGGACCGATGTCACTTGCCGATGGTGCCGAGAAAAGACGAGCCGTCTTTCCCGATGGTGAAACGATTGTGAACCGCTATCTGGGGCGCGGCGCCTTCACCACATGGCCGCGCGGCTTTATCGAGGATTATGTCGC
>JBAYOU010000209.1:0-4173 GCA_041678065.1 Parvibaculum sp.
CAGGCCAAGGCACTGCGTCAGAAAACCTCAATTAATTCATTAGGTTGGGCTTGACGGGGTGGGAGGCGGGTCCGATATTCCCCACCGTCCGGCAATATTTGCCGGGCAGGAGCAGCACCATGCGCAATGCATTCGATGAAAAGACGGGACTGAACAGCCTCGATCTTCCGGGTCGTCCGGAGGAAACGCGGGTGGTCGTCGCCATGTCTGGTGGTGTGGACAGCTCCGTCACGGCGGCACTGCTGAAGGAGCAGGGCTATGACGTCGTCGGCATCACCATGCAGCTTTACGACCACGGTGTGGCCGTCTCCCGCAAGGGAGCGTGCTGTGCGGGGCAGGATATTCAGGATGCCCGCCGCGTAGCCGAGCAGATCGGCATTCCGCATTACGTGCTCGACTATGAAGACCGCTTTCGCAAGGCGGTGATGGATGATTTTGCTGATTCCTATGCCGCTGGCGAAACGCCCATTCCCTGCGTGCGCTGCAATGAGCGGGTGAAGTTTCGTGATCTGCTGGAAACCGCGCGCGATCTTGGGGCTGCGGCGCTTGCGACCGGCCATTACATTGCAAGCCGTCCCGGAAAGGTCGGCCGTGAGCTTCGTCGTCCGCGCGACCTTGAGCGCGACCAGAGCTATTTCCTGTTCACCACCACGCCCGAACAGCTTGAGTTTCTGCGCTTCCCGCTTGGCGATCTGACAAAGCCCGAGGCGCGGGCGCTTGCTGCGCGTATGGGGCTTGGTGTCGTCGCCGAAAAGCCCGACAGCCAGGATATCTGCTTCGTACCCTCCGGTCGCTACACGACCATTGTGCAGCGGCTGAAGCCGGAAGCGGCAACACCGGGCGAGGTGGTGCATCTTGATGGGCGCGTGCTGGGGCGGCATGAGGGCATCATCAATTTCACCATCGGCCAGCGGCGGGGGCTCGGCATTGGTGCGGATGGCCCTGCAAGCGAACCGCTTTTCGTTGTGAAGCTTGATCCTGTGCGCCACCGCGTGATTGTCGGGCCGAAGGAAGCGCTGGAGACGAGCCGGCTTGTGCTGCGGGATGTGAACTGGCTCGGTGATATGCCGCTTGATGCGCTGCCGGAAGGGGGCATGGAACTGCTCGCTCGCGTGCGTTCGACGCGCGAGCCTGTGCCTGCGCGCATTGAACGCGATGGGCGGGGTGTTGTCGTCACCTTGACGGAGGGGGAGGGCGGCGTCGCGCCGGGGCAGGCTTGCGTGTTCTATGATGCGGCTGATCCGGCGCGCGTGCTTGGCGGCGGCTGGATTGCCCGAACGGAAAGCCGCTGGCAGAGGGACGAAGCCGTGAACGCCACGCCCGCGCGCGTGGTGGCGGCTGACTGAACCGCATTTTGGCCGCAATCCACCAGATATTCTGTTGCTCGGCGGGGCAGATGGCCTCACATTCATCCGAGTTGAAGTAAACGGGGTGCGGCATCTTGAGTGGACTTGCGCGGATAGACGAACAATCGGTCATCAAGGCCTATGCGCGATGGGCGCCCGTTTATGACTTCTCCTTCGGTCCCGTCGCCGATGCCGGTCGCAAGCGCGCCATCGACATTATCAATCGTCGCTCCGGCAAGCTGCTTGAAGTGGGTGTCGGCACCGGCGTTGCGCTGCCTCGCTATGCGCCGCATCTCACCGTTACCGGCATTGATCTCTCGCCCGACATGCTCCGCATTGCGCGCCAGCGCGTGCGCGAGAAGAAGCTAACCAATATTGAAGGCATCTATGAGATGGATGCCTCCGAGCTTGGCTTTGGCGATGCCTCCTTTGACACGGTGGTCGCCATGTATGTGATGACAGTTGTGCCCGATCCGGTGAAGGTGCTGCGCGAGCTTGAGCGCGTTTGTGCGCCGGGCGGCGAGGTGCTGATTGTCAACCATTTCGCACAGGATCACGGGCTACGAGGCTGGGTCGAGAGCTTCATGGCGCCTGCGGCCCGCGCGCTTGGCTGGCATCCCGATTTCCGGGCGGAAACCATCACCGATGCCACTACGCTTGAACTCGTTGAAACGGTGAAGCTGAAGCCCTTCGGCCTCTTCACCATGCTGCGCTTCCGCAAGGCGGAAGAGGCGGCCCCGGCGGGTGAGACGGCTGCGGCTGCAAGCACCTGAACCCAAGCTTGCAAAGGCAGAGTTTTTCCCAAAATCCTGCTTTTATTCTGGTGCCCGGAAGTGGCTTCCCTTGCTTGACAGCACGGCACGTCGCCCCTTATATCCGGGGCTCCCTTGCCCAGACAGCAAGGCCCGCAGCATCCTGCGGATTTCGGGGCGGAGTAGCTCAGTTGGTTAGAGCAGCGGAATCATAATCCGCGTGTCGGCGGTTCAAATCCGTCCTCCGCTACCATTCTCTATCGATAAAAATCAGTATGGTTTGGTGAAGCCGCCAACGGGCTTACGGCAACTGTGCAAATCTTCGCGGCACGTTTCCTGCTCCTTGTCTTCCTAAACGGGCATTGAAGGCCGCTTTGGGCGGGTGCCGTGTCGTAACGGGTCAGGGGTGTTGCAGAATGATGCAGATGCTTTCTTTTTCGCGCCGTCAGTGGATGGTTTCGGGTGGGACGTTCGGGCTGATGGCGGCTGGCGCTCTTTATGTTCTCATTGGCGCGACGCCGGCTCATGCTTGTGCGGGCGGCAATTACAATTTCAATGAGAATTACAACTTCAACAGCAACACAAATTACAATTCGAATTCGACGACCGTCACCATTCGCCGCAGCGTTTCGTCCTGAGGCGGAGCGTTTCTTCAGAAGGGCGCGGGGTCGGTGAAGCGGCAGATGCGCCCGTCTGAGGGGTGATGGAGTTCCAGCGCCTCCGCGTGAAGTTGCAGCCGGTCCGCCGCCGCAAGGGCCAGGCCGGTTGCATAGAAGAGATCGCCAAGTATCGGGTGACCAAGGCTCAGCATATGCACGCGAAGCTGATGGGAGCGGCCGGTGAGCGGTGTGAGTTTCAGTCGCGTCGCCTGTTCTTCCCGCGCGATCACTTGCCAGTCCGTTTGCGCGGCGCGGCCTGAAACGAGATCGACCTTCTGCTTTGGTTTGTTCGGCCAGTCGGTCGCGAGTGGCAGGTTGATGGTTCCGCTCTCGCCCGCCACATGGCCCCAGACACGGGCGATATAGGTTTTCTTCAGTTTGCGCCGCTCGAATTGCAGGCCGAGATGGCGCTGCGCCTCGGTGTTCATTGCCATGATGACAATGCCCGATGTGTCTCTATCGAGGCGGTGTACCAGAAGCGCCTCCGGGTAGCGCTCTTTCGCGCGCGCTTCCAGGCAATCATGATGTTCTGCCGGTTTCCCCGCCACACAGAGAAGGCCGCTCTGCTTTGAGAGCACCAGCAGATCATCATCGCGGTGCAGAATAGTGAGCCAGGGTTCCAGGGGCGGCTGATAATCGAAGGGGGTGTGGGGCAATTATCAGTCCACAGAAGATAAACTCAGCGAGGCGGCGCGAATCATCTCGCGCTTTGCGTCTGCAGAGAGTTTCTTTACCGCATGCTCGGCGCGGAGGGCCTCCGAGCGGTTGGCAAGAGTTTGCACGAGAAGGATGCGCTCTGGCGGGTAGCTGCGGGTGAACTTGGCGCCGCGCCCCGTCTGATGCGCGCGGAAGCGAGCCTCGACATCGCGGGCGATGCCTGTATAGAGCCGCCCGCCCGCACATTCGAGAATATATAGGTGCCAGCCGCCCGGCGGGGCCATCTTGCTGTATTCCGTCAATGGACCATTTTTCCCTTCGATCTCGCGTCCGTCCTCGGCTAGCATCATAGCGGTTCATGACAGCTCTTGGGGAGGAGCAGCGAGGATGAACGAGAATAGCACTCTCAGATATCTGGGCGAGGCTTATCGTGGCGTGCGCAACCATCTGGACTCCCTTTGGATTTTTCTTGGAAGCGATGCCGCCATGCAGATTGGCGCGGTGATGGCCGCGTTCCTTTTCACGACTTATGCGGTTGCGGTTCTGGTCGGCACGACGCGGGATTTCATGGCGGCGCTTGGAAACGCTTTCCGGCGGAACTGATCTGCCCGCCGCCGTGACGCGCTGCCGGAAAATGTGTTAGATGCTTGCAAGTCAAGGTGTTCGGCAGCAAGCACATGAACAAGAGACGGAGCGGCGCATTGCGCGGCCTCGCAAAGGTCGGCACGCGCAAGAAGCCTGAAGGCAGCACTTTGGGCG
>JBAYOU010000210.1:0-4162 GCA_041678065.1 Parvibaculum sp.
CATCATGCATGCTGATCTGGCGTGGGTGTCGCGGACGCATTCGGGCCGCTTCCTTTCCGGTTTTCTTTATGACGCGAACCGGATGCGTGACAGCATCACAGTGACGGTGATTGATCTCGGGCAAAACCTTCTTACCGTGATCGCTCTTGTCGGCGCGATGTTCTGGCTCAACTGGAAGCTCGCTCTCATAGGCAGCACGGTCATCCCCTTTGTCGGACTTCTCGTACGGATATTGGGCAAGCGCACTCGCAAGGCGACGAAGCGCAATCTGGAAGGCTCAGGTGATCTCACCGCAACTATTTCCGAGGCGCTGAAAGGCATACGCGTCGTCAAAGCCTATGATCAAGAAGCTACGGAAATCACGCGCACGGGCCACGCGATTGATCTGGTGCGTCACCATGGGCTGAAGGCGATCAATAGCCGCAATCTTGCAAGCCCCGTCACCGGTGTCCTTTCGGGCATCGGCATTGCTGCCGTCATTTATTTCGGCGGACGAAGCGTACAGACAGGATTCCTCACCATTGGTGATCTGGCGGGTTTTCTCTCCGCCATGCTGCTTGCCTATGAGCCGCTGAAGAAGCTCGCCAATACGCAAACGCTGATGCATGACGGCGCGGCAGCGGCGGCACGCGTTTTTCCCATTCTCGATATAGAGCCTTCCATCACGGCGCCTGCCGATGCGAAGCCGCTTGAAGTGCGCGGCGGTTCGATCCGCTTCGAGAATGTGCATTTCCACTATGATGACAATACGCCCGCGCTGGCTGGCATTACCATCGACATTCCACAAGGCCACACGGTCGCGCTTGTCGGCCCGTCCGGCGCTGGTAAGAGCACGATACTCAATCTTGTGCCGCGCTTTTACGACCCGACAGCGGGCCGTGTGCTGATTGACGGGCAGGATGTGCGCGATGTGACGCTCTCCTCGCTGCGCGCCGCAAGCTCGCTTGTGACGCAGGAGCCTTTCCTCTTCGACGACACCATCCGCGCAAATATTGCCTATGGTACGCCCGACGCGACCGATGCGGAAATCGAGGAAGCGGCGCGCAATGCAGCCGCGCATGAATTCATCATTGCCTTGCCCGAGGGCTATGACACGCGAGTTGGGGAAGCCGGGTTCAAGCTTTCAGGCGGCCAGCGCCAGCGCATCGCCATTGCGCGCGCCATGCTGAAGAATGCCGCCATACTGCTGCTTGACGAGGCAACATCCGCCCTCGACACAGCGTCCGAAATTCAGGTGCAGACGGCCCTTTCCCGGCTGATGCAGGGACGGACAACGCTTGTCATTGCGCACCGTCTTTCCACCATCAGGCATGCCAACCTGATCTGCGTGATTGATGAAGGCCGCGTCGTCGAGCAGGGAACGCACGATGACCTCGTCGCGATGGGCGGGCTTTATGCGGAGCTTTCCCGCTCCCAGTTCATCGCGGAACCCGCAGATGACAAGGCGCCCGCGTCTGTCATCCATACGGAAGAGCGCGCGGAGACCCAAGCCCTGTGAAAAAGATTCTGAAAAGCGACAGATTCACGAAAATCATCGCCTGGCTCATCGCCCTGTTCATCAAACTGGTGCGCCGCACCGGCCGTTTTGAAATCCGGCGCGGGGATATTGCCGCGCGCTTCTGGAGTGAGGACAAACCTTTCGTTGCCGCCACATGGCATGGTCAGAATATGATCCTGCCGACGTTCTGGCACAACTGGCGCGAGATGCGCATTCTCGTCTCCCGCCACGGCGATGGCGAGATCGTTGCCAATGTGATGGAGTTTCTGGGTGTAGGCACGATCCGGGGGGCGGGTGTGCCAAAGGGCGAAGAACGCACCTACAAGCAGAAGGGCAAGGGGGGCGCTGGTGCTCTTCGCGCCATGGTACGCGCGCTTGGCGAGAATATTTCCATCGGGCTCACCGCCGATCTGCCACCCGGTCCGGCGCGGCTTGCGGGTGAAGGTATTGTCATGCTGGCGCGGCTCTCCGGTCGCCCCATCGTGCCCGTTGCTGCAACAACGCGCGCGCGTATTCGCCTCAATAATTGGGACAACTTCACCATCAACCTGCCTTTCTCCAAAGGAGCGCTTGTCTGGGGTGAACCGATCTATGTACCGCGCGATGCAACGCCGGAAGAAATTGAGGAAGCGCGAAAGCGTGTCGAAGACGGGCTGAACGCCGTTGCCGCCGAGGCGGAAGAAATTGTGGGGCGTGCCTCTCCGACATGGGATCGGGGAGCGCCCGCCCATTGAGCCCCGACGCGCTGCCATGAATGGAAAGCTCTCCATGGGCCTTGCCATCTACAGAAGCCTGACGCGCTGCCTCGCGCCTGTTGTGCCGCTTCTGCTTGAGAGGCGCACCGCGCGCGGCAAGGAAGATCCTGCAAGATACAACGAAAGGCTTGGTGTCGCTGCCAGGCCGCGCCCGAAAGGAAGACTCGTCTGGCTTCATGCCGCAAGCGTGGGCGAGTCTCTCTCCGTGCTGCCGCTGGTCGATCAGCTTCTTGCAGCGCAGCCCGATATTCATGTTCTCGTGACAACCGGCACCGTCACATCCGCAGAGCTGATGGCAGATCGGCTGCCCGAGCGCGCCGTCCACCAATATGTGCCGCTTGATCACCCGATTTATTGCGGTCGCTTTCTCGATCACTGGTCGCCCGATCTGGCTGTATGGGTTGAATCTGAATTCTGGCCGAACCTCATTTTTGAAGCGGATCGACGCGCCATCCCGCTTGCCCTTGTGAATGCGCGGATCACAGAACGCTCCTTCCGGAACTGGCGGCGCGCGCCGGGCTTTATCGGCAACCTCCTGTCACGCTTTCGCCTGCTGATGGCGCAGGATGGAGCGAGCGCCGCGCGGCTGCGCCTTCTGGGTGCCGGAGAAGTCTCTGAGCCGGGCAATCTCAAGCATGATGCGGCGCCGCTCACTTATGATCCTGCGGCACTGGAGAAACTTCGCCTCGAAATCGGCGATCGTCCACTCTGGCTTGCAAGCAGCACACATGAGGGCGAAGAGCGTATCGCAGCGGAGGTGCACCAAGCACTTGTGGCGCGCTTCCCCGACCTGTTGACGATCATCGTGCCGCGCCATCCGGTGCGGGGCGAGAAAATTGCGAGCGAGCTTCGCGCCCTCGACCTCACAGTCGCGCGGAGAAAGGCGGATGAGCCCATAACGTCCGGAACTGCGATCTATCTCGCTGACACGCTGGGGGAGATGGGGCTCTTTTATACGCTGTGTGACATCGCCTTTATCGGCGGAACGCTCGACAACAAAACGGGCGGGCATAACCCCTATGAAGCCGCACGGCTTGGTTGTGCACTCCTCGCAGGGCCATGCGATTTCAATTTCGCCGAGCCTTACGAAGACTTCACAGCGGAAAACGCCATGCAGCGCGTGGTCGGAACCGCAGACCTTTCCGACGCGGTCGACCTCCTGCTTTCCGACGAAGCAGTGCGCCGCCGCATGTCCGATGCTACTTACAGCCTTGCAAGCCTGGGCAGCGGCGCAACAACGCGCACTGCGGATGCGCTTCTTACCCTTCTCCGCGCAACGGCGGATCAGAAAGATGCCTCCCATGCGTGAGCCTCATTTCTGGTATCCGGTATCGCGCAACCATCTTGGCATCGCAGCGCGGCTTCTTGCGCCAGCGGGCTTTCTCTATGGCGCGGCGGGCGGGCTCAAGCGCCGACTGGTAAAGCCGGTACAGAGCGCGCTTCCGGTTATCTGCATCGGCAACATCACATCAGGCGGCGCTGGCAAGACGCCTGTTGCCATGACCATCGCCTCGCTTCTGCTGAGCCAAGGCGAACGGGTTCATTTCTTAAGCCGTGGTTATGGCGGGCGCGAGCGCGGACCGATCCGCGTTGACCCGTTTCATCATGGCGCGCGCGATGTGGGGGATGAACCGCTGCTGCTTGCGACCGTTGCTTCCACGTGGGTAGCGGCAGACAGACCTAAAGGGGCGGCTGCGGCGGAGCGTGGCGGTGCTGGCCTCATCATCATGGATGACGGTTTTCAGAACCCGTCACTCAACAAGGATTTCTCGATACTGGTGGTCGATGCTGCGGTGGGGCTTGGCAATGGCCGCCTCATCCCCGCCGGGCCCCTTCGCGAAAATGTGGACAGCGCGCTTGCCCGCACCAATGCGGTGATACTGACAGGACGCGGCCACGCGGGGGACGG
>JBAYOU010000211.1:0-4157 GCA_041678065.1 Parvibaculum sp.
CCGGCTCTATCTCAATTTCGGGTCGGATTACCGCACCGACTTCACGGTGACAGTGAACGAGCGGGACATTAAGCTCTTTCAGCGTACCGAACCTTGGACCTTCATTCTTGCGCAGGCCAGAAGTGGCGGGCGCGATCTGGCGGCTCTTGCCGAAACAACACTTCGCATTCGCGGTTGGCTTGGCCAATATAACGGGCCGGAAATTGTGGTGACGCATCCCGAACAGATCGAGTTCGCAGGCGCGTCAGCCCAAAAGAACATTCGAGAATTAAACGCCGGGAGGTGATAGCGATGTCGATCCTGAAGCCTCGCTTCCTTGCTGTGGCGCTCGTCACCGCGCTTGGCCTTTCTGTCGGTGCCTGTGCCACCAACCCGGCAACGGGGCAGCGGCAACTCGCCACCCTCATGTCGCCCGCGCAGGAGGCGCAGGCCGGTGCGGATGCCCATCCGAAAATTCTCGAAGCCTATGGCGGTGCCTATAAGGATCAGGCCTTTGGCGCCTATGTCGCGGGCGTTACCGCGCGCATCGCCCGCACGACCAATCAGCCAAACGCGCCCTATCGCGTCACTGTTCTCGACAGCCCCGTCATCAACGCCTTCGCGCTTCCTGGGGGCTATGTCTATGTCACGCGCGGGCTTGCCTCTCTCGCCAATGATGAGGCGGAACTTGCGAGCGTGATCGGCCATGAAATCGGCCATGTCGCCGCGCGCCATTCGGCGCAGCGCCACACGGCAGCGGTTGGCACATCGCTTCTTGGCGCGGTGCTTGGCGCCGTGGTCGGCAGTGATGTTGTCAGCCAGGCGATCGGCCTTGGCGGACAGGGCTTTCTTGCCAGCTACTCGCGCGATCAGGAGCATGAGGCGGATATGCTTGGCGCGCGTTATCTCGCGGCGGCAGGCTATGATGCCTATGCGGCGGCGGATTTCCTCGCCTCCATGAATGCGCAGGATGCGTTTGAAGCACAGCTTCGCAATGTTCAGCGCGATGCCGGTCAGACGAACTGGCTTGCGACCCATCCGGCAACGCCGGCGCGTGTTCAGGCGGTAACGGCGCAGGCGCAGCAGGCTGGCATCCGCCCCGGCGAGGGCGAGCGGCGGCGTGATGCCTATCTCTCCGCCATCGACGGGTTGCTCTATGGCGATAATCCGGAGCAGGGAATCGTCCGTGACCGACTTTTCATTCACCCGGACCTGCGTTTCTCCTTCGAAGCGCCGCCGCGTTACGTCATCAGCAATTCACCTGCTGCAGTCGGTGTGCAGGGGCCGGACCGGACGATTGCGAAATTCGATATGGGTAACAAGGCAAACGGCCAGGAGATCGGTGCCTATCTGCAAGCATGGACGAAGGGCGTTCGCCTTGGGGCGATGGAGCGGTTCACCGTTAATGGAATGAAGGCGGCGACGGCACCAGCCACAATCGGCGATTATAATGCGCGGCTTGTTGCGATCGAGTTCGCGCCGGAGCGTGTTGCGCGGTTCATCCTTGGTACACTACCGCAAACGGGCGAGCGCTATACGGGAGATCTTCAAAAACTCGTGATGAGTTTCCGCAAGATTTCTGCGGCAGAAGCGGCAAAGGTAAAGCCATTACGCATCCGCGTCGTTACAGCCCGGCAGGGAGACACTGTTGCTTCGCTTGCGAAGCGCATGGTCTTTACCGAACATCAGGTGGATCGCTTCCGTGTGCTGAATGGCCTCACAGCCAATGAGGCCGTCAGAGCAGGTGCGCGCTACAAAATCGTCGCTGAGTAAGCGGGCGCTCAGAGAAGCAGGCCCGCCTCTTCCGGGTTTGGCACTTTCTCCAGCAATGCGTGGCGCAGCTTTTTCAAGGCGGTGTGTTCAATCTGGCGCACACGTTCCTTCGAGATGCCAAGGCGGGTGCCCAGCATTTCAAGTGTTACCGCCTCATCCCGCAACCGGCGCTCACGGATGATTGTGAGTTCGCGCTCATTGAGCGTTTCGAGGGCAGCTTCTATCCAGCGCGAACGCTGTTCGTCATCGTGGTGTTCCATCACTTCGTCTTCAGGCAGCGGGCGCTCGCAGGTCAGAAGATCTTGCCATTCGGCGGGGCTTTCCAGAGAAGAGCTGTTTGCCACAGGTGCGTTGAGCGAGCGGTCGCCCGCCATCAGCCGCGCGTCAATCGCTGACACATCCGCAATGCTCACGCCCAACCGCTTTGCGATGAAGGAGCGGTCTTCTTCCGTCAGGGTCTGGCGGGTGCCATTCGCAATCAGGCTGCGCAGTTTTCGCAGGTTGAAGAAGAGGGATTTATGCGCGGCCGTAGTCCCGGTTCGCACGATGGACCAGTTGCGCAGGATGTAGTCCTGAATGGCTGCGCGAATCCACCAGCTTGCATAGGTAGAAAAACGGACGCCGCGCTCCGGCTCAAAGCGAGCGGCTGCCTGCATCAGGCCGACATTGCCTTCCTGAATGAGATCGCCATAGGGGAGGCCATAGTTACGGAAGCGCGTTGCAAAGGAGATCACGAGCCGCATATAGGCGCTTGTCAGTTCATGTAGCGCGCGCTCGTCGTGATCTTCTTTCCAGCGATGGGCGAGGTCGAATTCATGTTTCTCTTCAAGGAGCGGCATGGTCATGGCGTATTTCACGAAGCGGCGGTTTGCCTGCTGCGTTTCGGGAGTATCCATATGGGCCATTTAATCCCCTCTCCTTCTTCCGCTCAGTCCAGACGGAGCGCGTCCCTGCGCCCCTCTCTCTGAAATAACCAAGCGTGCTCTGAAATGTTCCTTTCAGCGGCAGAGCGGGGATTGAGGAAACAAACAACAAAAAGCCCGGCTCAATGGCCGGGCTTTTCCGCTTTGATGGTCTTTTGGGCTGCTCAGGCGGCCTCGGTCGCGTCGTCCGACTTCTCGTCCTTCTTGTCGCCTGCGTCGCCGGAGCGCTTCGGCGTGCCCTGAAGGGCCTGCTCCACGCGCTGAATGGCAGCGTCTTCGCCGATCCGCTCGACAGCGGCGACTTCCCGGGCCATGCGGTCGAGGGCTGCTTCATAGAGCTGGCGCTCGGAATAGGACTGCTCCGGCTGGCGGTCAGAGCGATAGAGGTCGCGAACCACCTCGGCGATGGAAATCAGGTCGCCTGAATTGATCTTTGCCTCATATTCCTGCGCGCGGCGGCTCCACATGGTGCGCTTGATGCGGGCGCGGCCACGCAGCGTCTCGATGGCGGAATCCACCACAGAGGTGTCCGACAGCTTGCGCATGCCAACGTTCGCAGCCTTGTTGGTCGGAACGCGGAGCGTCATCTTTTCCTTGTCGAAATTGATGACGAAAAGCTCCAGCTTGTGGCCGGCAACTTCCTGCTCCTCAATCTCGAGGATCTGGCCAACGCCATGGGCGGGGTACACAACGAATTCTTTTGTCTTGAAGGTCATCTTTGGTGCGGCAGGCTTGGCCGGTTCCTTTGCTTTCGGAGTTTCTGCCTTTACAGGCTTTGCCGGGGCGGTTTCCTTCGCCGTCTCCCTGGCGGTGGCGGCTTCCGCAGCGGCCTTAGCCTTACTCGCCTTTTCGGCGGCGCGGCTCTTTGCCGCAGCGATCAGTTTGCTTGCCGCATTGCTCGGGCGTGTGCCGGTTGCCTTCGCAGCAGCCTCCTTGGCGGGAGCTTTCTCGGCAGCGGGCTTCTTTGCAGCGGCGGGTTTTGCCGCAGCCTTTGCTGCGGGCTTGGGCGCGCCTTTCGGCTTCTCAGCGGCTTTGGCCTTGGCGGCGGGTTTCGCAGCGGTCTTTGCCGGGGCTTTTGCGGCAGCCTTCGGGGCCGCAGCCTTGGCCTTGGTGGCAGCAGGTTTGGCAGCGGCCTTGGGCGCTGCCTTGGCGGTGCTGGTCTTGGCCGTTGCGGGCTTGGCGCGCGGTTTCGCGGCTGCCTTTGCCGCCGACTTTGCCTGAGGCTTCTCGGCCGCCGATTTGGACTTGGGTGATTTGGTCGTCTTGTTCGCCATCGTTTCTACCTGTACCCAGCCTTTCTCAATTTAAAAGGCCGAAAGAAGGATGCAAAACCGTTCTCGTCGGCATCATCTTGTGCGTTTGCCCGATCTTTTCCGTTCGCCCGCCGCCCCAGGCGAGCACTCAAATCTCTTACTCTGCCGCGCCGGAACACCCGTCGGAGCATCTCTCATCGAAAACGAAGACCGAATTTGGCTGCCGAAA
>JBAYOU010000212.1:0-4154 GCA_041678065.1 Parvibaculum sp.
GGCAGTTCCACATTCTCCGCTGCCGTCATGGTGGTCAGCAGATTGTATCGCTGGAACACGAAGCCGAATGTGTCGCGTCGGAGCGAGGCGAGTTCATCCGGCGAGAGCGTGGCGACATCGATGCCGGATACTTTGTAGGTGCCACCTGTAGGTCGGTCGAGGCAGCCGAGAATATTCATCAGCGTGGACTTGCCCGAACCCGACTGCCCCATGATCGCGACAAACTCACCCCGGCGGATCGTCAGGGAAACGCCGTCCAACGCACGCACTTCCGTGCCCCCGGTCTGGTAAACCTTGGTCACGTCGCGAAGCTCGATCAGGGGAGGCGCTGTCCGGGGGGAGGGCATGGGAGCGGACCTTAGAAGAAGCTCGGGGGGCCGCGACGGCGACCACCTGCCTCGCCGCTCGCCGCACCTGAGGAGGTGCCGGTGACGACTGTTTCGCCTTCCTTGAGGCCGCTCTTGATTTCCACATTGATGCGGTTCGCGATGCCCGTTTCGACTTCGCGTTGCTCAATGTCAGCGCCTTTCATCACCGCCACATAGGATTTGCCGTCTGCGCCGCGCGTTACCGCGCTCACCGGAACGGTGACAACATCCTGCGCTTCGTCGAGAAGGAAGAAGACCTGCGTGGTCATATCTTTCATCAGCTTGCCGTCCGGATTGGCAATGTCGATCAGCACCGTATAGAGCACGACATTGTTCTCGATGATGGGGGTCGGGAGGATCTGTCGGACGGTAGAGCGCCACTGCTCGTTCGGTGCGCCTAGCGTCGTGAAGTAGACGGGCATGCCCTTGGTGAGACTGCTTACATCAGCCTCCGCCACTTCCGCCTCCACAGTCATGGTGTTGAGGTCGGAAATTGTGAGGATCGTCGGCGCGGTCTGGTTGGCATTCAGCGTCTGCCCCTGAAGGGCGACCTGCGCGGTCACGGTGCCACTCATGGGGGCATAAATCTTCGCATAGCCGAGATTGACTTCACCGCCTTCAACGGTGGATTTCTGCTGCGCGATCTGCGCTTTCAAGGCCTCGATTGTCGCCTGCGTCGTCTTCACCATCGTTTCGCTGGTGTCCAGTTCATCGCGGCTGACGGCGTCGATCTTGGCGAGTTCGAGATTGCGGGCATATTGACGGCGGGCGAGGGTGAGTTGCGCCTGCGAACCGGCAAGTTCTGATTCAAGCTGGGTCAGTCTCGCGCGGGCGGCAGCGAGATCAGTTTCATAAGTACGTGCATCAATCTCCGCGAGAAGCTCGCCTTCCTGCACCTCATCACCCACATCCACATGGATGAATTTGAGCTGGCCAGAAATCTGCGCACCAACATCGACATAGTTTTTCGGCTGGAGCGAGCCAAGTGCGGTGACGGTGCGCTCAATGTTACCGCGTGTGGCGGCGGCGGTGCGATAGGTTACACTCTCGCCACCAAAGAAGAGGCCCGAAAGGGCCCACCAGAGCAGGAGCGCGACAAGGCCAAGCCCGCCCCAGCGCATCGCTGCGGGAAGGCCGCGCCATTTTTCGCGAAGGCGCGCCGAAAATCCCGGCCCGTTCACCGCATCTTTTGTCGTCTCGCTCTCATAGCCCATGCGTTTGAAGCCTCTTCAGCGCGTCTCTTCGCTCTATATAACGGAGAAACCTGCCCGCTCCGTCGCAAGATTCGACGGATCGCGCAAAGGTGACACGCTGAGAGGGGCTGGCTCATGAAACGCGGACCATCCGTTTGCCCACATTTTCGCCCGCCAACAGGCCAATCAAGGCTTTGGGCGTGTTTTCAAGGCCATCCATGATGTCCTCTTTCACCTTCAGCTTGCCGGAGGCCACCCAGCCCTGAAGGTCTTCCAGCGCCTTGTCGTGCTGATTGGCATAATCCATGACGATGAAACCCTGCATGATGAGGCGCTTCACAACGATAAGGCCGGGAATACCACGCGGGCCATGCGCGGGCGGCGCGCCATCATATTGCGACACCGCCCCGCAACAGGCGATGCGACCGTGATTGTTCATGCCGAACAGCACTGCTTCCAGAATGTCACCGCCCACATTGTCGAAATAGACGTCGATGCCATTCGGCGCGGCCTTGCGGAGCGCCTTACCCACTGGCTCGGCCTTGTAATCGATCGCGGCGTTGAAACCGAGTTCGTCTGTGAGGAGCTTGCACTTCGTTTCACCCCCTGCGATGCCGATGACATTGCAGCCCTTGATCCGCGCAATCTGCCCGACAATTGAACCGACCGAGCCCGCCGCGGCAGAAACGACCACCGTGTCGCCTTCTTTCGGCTTGCCCACTTCAAGAAGGCCGAAATAGGCGGTGAGCCCCGCAATGCCATAAACGCTGAGAAGATGGGAAAGGGGCTCCATCCGTGGCAATTTTTGTGCGGTTTTCGCAGGCAGGGCCGAATAATCCTGCCACCCCGTATCAGCAAAAACGATATCGCCCTTCGAAAAGCCGGGCGCTTTGGACTCCACCACTTCCGAGATCGAGCCGCCTGCCATCACCGTGCCCGCTTCCACGGCAGAGCGATAGGTTGCGCCCTGCATCCAGGCGCGGTTGGCGGCATCAAGCGAGATCAGCTTTGTGCGGAGGAGAAGTTCGCCATCTTTCACTTCAGGTATTTTGCCGTCAGGTGAGAAGCGAAAATGGCTCTCGGCAAGTTTCCCCTGCGGGGTTTCGGTCAGCAGAACCTGTCTGTTCACGGTCATGGGGCTTTTCCTCCCGGTCGGCGTTATTGTTGAGGCGAGCCTAGCTGGCCTGCCTCCGGCATGCATCCGTAAATCCGGTGCCTATTGTGAGGGCGAGCCGCAGCCATTAAAACCGGCGTGGCTCTGGTTCTCGTCTGTTCGGGGACTAAGCATCTGCCACTCCTTGCGAAACGCCCCGCGCGACCCGATCAGGTGAAATGACAAACAAGCTCCGCATCGCTCTCGCCCAGTTGAACCCGGTAGTCGGTGATATTGCAGGCAACCTCGAAAAAGCCCTCGATGCGCGCCGCAAGGCAGCTTTCGAAGGGGCGGACCTCGTGGTGTTTTCGGAGCTTTTCCTGACGGGCTATCCACCGGAAGACCTCGTGCTGAAGGGCGCATTTCAGCGCACGGCACAGGCAGCGGCGATGGAACTTGCCCGCGAAACAGGAGATGGCGGCCCCGGCATGTTGATCGGCTGCCCCTGGGTTGCCGATGACGGCAAGCTCTTCAATGCTGTTCTCTATCTCGACAAGGGCGAGTTGCAGGGCTATCGCGCCAAGGTGCGTCTGCCGAATTATTCTGTCTTTGATGAGCCGCGTGTCTTCGACGACGGGCCGATGCCCGGCCCCTTTGATATTCGCGGCGTGCGCATCGGCGTTCCCATCTGCGAGGACATCTGGTTCCCAGATGTGGTGGAGTGCCTGGAGGAATCGGGGGCGGAAATCCTGCTGGTCACGAATGGCTCACCTTACGACTTCAACAAGTTTGACGCTCGAATGCAGCTCGCCGTCTCGCGTGTACAGGAAAGCGGTCTGCCGCTCGCCTATGTAAATCAGCTTGGCGGGCAGGATGAACTCGTCTTTGACGGCGCGTCCTTCGTGCTGAATGCCGACTTGTCTCTCGCCGTGCAGATGCCGGCTTGGGAAGAAAAGGTAACCATCACCGACTGGAAGTGTACCGACAAGGGCTGGACTTGCGAACAGGGCGAACGCGCGCGCATCGAGGAAGATGATGAAGCGCTGTACCTCGCCGTGGTGCAGGGGTTGCGCGACTATGTTGAAAAGAGCCGCTTTCCCGGCGTGGTGCTCGGCCTTTCAGGCGGCATCGACAGTGCGCTTGTTGCGGCGATTGCGGTGGATGCGCTGGGACCGGAGCGGGTTCATTGTGTGATGCTGCCTTACCGCTACACATCTTCCGAGAGCATCGAGGATGCGGAAGCCTGCGCGAAGCTGCTCGGCACGCGCTACGATATTGTGCCGATTGAAAAGCCGGTCACGGGCTTTACCGAAGTGCTGGAAAAGCTCTTCGAAAACACGCAGACCGACACGACGGAGGAAAATCTCCAGTCCCGCACGCGCGGTGTCATTCTCATGGCGATCTCCAACAAGTTTGGCTCCATGCTGCTGACAACGGGCAACAAGTCGGAAGTGTCTGCGGGCTATGCCACGCTTTATGGCGACATGAATGGCGGCTTCA
>JBAYOU010000213.1:0-4150 GCA_041678065.1 Parvibaculum sp.
GACGGGCAATGCGTCCGCCTCGTGCATGGCCTGATGGACCGCGCGACCGTCTTCAATGACGATCCGGCTGCGCAGGCGCGCGCCTTCGAGGATGCAGGGTTCGGCTATATCCATCTGGTTGATCTGAACGGCGCCTTCGAGGGCAGGCCCGTCAATGCGGATGCGGTGGAAAACATTCTCGGCGCGATCAAAGTGCCCGCGCAGCTTGGCGGCGGCATTCGCGATCTCGCAACCATCGAGATGTGGCTCACCAAGGGCATTGCGCGCGTCATCATCGGCACGGCGGCGGTGAAGAATCCCGACCTCGTGATTGAAGCCTGCAAGAAGTTTCCGGGGCGCATTGCGGTTGGCCTCGATGCAAAGGGCGGGCGCGTGGCAACGGAAGGCTGGGCAGATGTCTCCGACCTCACCGTGCTCGACATGGCGCGCCGCTTCGAGGATGCAGGCGTTGCCGCGATCATCTACACCGACATTGATCGCGATGGCGCGATGCAGGGGCTCAACATCGAGGCGACGGTGAAACTCGCAAACGAGATTTCCATTCCCGTCATCGCCTCGGGCGGTCTTTCTTCGATTGAGGATCTGAAGAAGCTTATCGATGCAAATTGCTCCGGCATTGAAGGGGTGATCTCCGGTCGCGCGCTGTATGACGGGCGGCTCGATCCGAAAGAGGCGCTGGCACTTCTTGGAAAGGCACGCTGATGCTGAAGGCTCGCGTCATTCCCTGTCTTGATGTGAAAGATGGCCGCGTCGTCAAAGGCGTCAACTTTGTCGATCTGCGCGATGCGGGCGATCCGGTGGAGGCAGCGCGCGCTTATGATGCGGCGGGTGCAGATGAACTCTGCTTCCTCGATATCACCGCAAGCCACGAAGAACGCGCGATCATTTTCGATGTGGTGCGCCGCACGGCGGAGCAATGTTTCATGCCGCTCACTGTGGGCGGTGGCGTGCGCACGGTGGATGATGTGCGCCAGCTTCTTCTCGCCGGTGCCGACAAGGTGTCGATCAACACAGCCGCCGTTTTCGATCCGGATTTCGTGCGCGTGGCTTCCGCCAAATTCGGCAATCAATGCATCGTGGTTGCGATTGATGCAAAGCAGGTCGCGCCGGGCAAATGGGAAATCTTCACTCATGGCGGGCGCAAGGCGACTGGCATTGATGCTGTGGAATATGCGCAGAAAGTAGCCGATCTCGGTGCAGGCGAAATCCTCCTTACCTCGATGGATCGCGACGGCGTAAAATCGGGCTATGACATCGCGCTCACCCGCGCCGTGGCAGATGCGGTTCCCGTGCCTGTGATTGCGTCGGGTGGCGTCGGCAATCTCGACCATCTGGTTGAAGGCGTGCGCGACGGCCATGCAAGCGCGGTGCTGGCCGCTTCCATTTTCCATTTCGGCGATTACACGATCGGGGAGGCCAAGGCCTATATGGCCGAAGCGGGCCTGCCCATGCGGCTCTGACGCGGAGAAAAGACCGCTATCAAACCTTAAACGGTTTTCCGCGGCCCGGTTTTCTCTCGTTAAGAAGTTGTGAGTTTGTCCGGCGATAGGATGCGGGCGCCCGACGGTTTGTTGATCGTCGCGCGCCTAGTAGTGTCCAGGATCCCGTGCCGATGTCAGACCGTTCCCCGATTGCATCCCGCCAGGCAGATGAGGTGCCCGCGAACCCTGCTACGAAGAAGGCTGTCGACAATGCGCTGATCGGTCGCCGCATCGGGCAGGAGGCGCTGAAACGCATTTCTGAATTGCATGAACGCTATCTGAAGGGCGTGCCGAATGGCTGGTGCGTCGTGATGAAAGAATGCGACCTCTCCGGCCTCGACTTCCGCAATCTCAATTTCGCGCATGGCCATTTCATCGGCTGCAATTTCTCAGGTGCCAATCTTGAGGATGCGCGCTTCATGGGCGCCAATCTCTTCGGCTCGAATTTCGACCACTCCAACATGACGCGCACCAATTTCTCCCGTGCTGATCTTCGCGGCGCGAATTTCGCCGGTGCGGAGATGACGGAAGCGCAGCTCGACGGGGCCGATCTGCGGCGCGGTGCTGTCATCCGGCGTGGCGCAAAAGGCGCAAGCGGGCGCGAAAACTCAACCTTTCGCGGCGCGCGCATGTACGGCACCAATATGTCGGAATGCAAATTGCTCGATGCCGACTTCGAAGGTGCCGCCATATCGGGCGCAAGCCTGCAAGGGGCTGATCTTCGGGGCGCAAGCTTTGCAGGCGCGGAATTGAAGGGCGTAGAGCTGCGAGGCGCCAATCTGGCCGACGCGGATTTCCGCCGCGCAGTGATGGATGTGCAGACGATTTCCGGCGGCAACATGATGCTCGCCACACGTCCCCGCCCCGCTCCCGGCCCGGAGCGCATGAAGAAGATTTTTGCGGCGCATCTCGAATGGATTCAGACCGGCCAGCAAAAGGGTGAACGCGCCGATTTCGGCCATATGGACCTCTCCCGCTATGATTTTTCGCGGCAGGTGCTGGCAGGCGCACAATTCCGCGACGCGATCCTTGCCGATACGAATTTCGAGAATGCGGTCCTCGCTGCTGCCGATTTCAGCAATGCGATCCTGCTTCGCGCCAATCTCAAAGGTGCGGATCTCCGCGGGGCCGATCTTCGCGGCGCGGACCTCAAGGAAGCGCGACAGGAAGGCACGAAAACCGGCGCGCTGGATGGAACCAGCCTTTCAACCCGGATTTGAGCGCAGGCCGCCCATAACGGTGTAACGCAGCGTCAGCTTCGGCCACTGGTTTCCTCTCCCCAAATCTGCTACGCAAAGCCGCCGCGCGGAGGCTTTCGCCCCGGTCGAGCGGCGCATAACTGCCCGGAGATGGCCCATGGCCGCCGATGCAACACAGCTCGACCGCCTTTTCGAGGTGATCGCTTCCCGCAAGGGATCAGACCCGGCCTCGTCCTACACGGCGAAGCTGCTGTCGAAAGGTGTCTCCGCTTCCGCCCAGAAGCTGGGCGAGGAGGCAGTGGAAACCGTGATCGCCGCCACAAGCGGCGACCGGAAGGGTGCGATCAGCGAAAGCGCCGATCTTCTCTATCACTGGCTGGTACTTCTTGCGGCGCTGGACCTTGATCCGGCCGATGTCTATGCCGAGCTTGAGCGGCGCGAAGGTCGCTCCGGTCTCGACGAAAAAGCCTCGCGCGCCGAGCGCTGAAACGGGAGCGCGAATTCCATGTCGCAAGTTGTTGCCCAAGAACCTGAGACAAACGGGTCTCTTTCCCCATTCCGCCATTTCACGGCACAGGAATGGGGGAGATTGCGCCAGGACACGCCACTGCCTCTTTCGGCCTCCGAGCTTGAAGAGCTGAAGGGCTTCGGCGAGCGCATCTCGCTTGATGAAGTGTCAGAGATTTTCCTGCCGCTCTCGCGGCTTCTCAATCTCTATGTCGGGGAGATGCAGGAACTTTATCGCGTCACCTCGGATTTTCTGGGCCGTGTGCAGGACAAGGTGCCCTACATCATCGGTGTTGCGGGTTCGGTTGCCGTTGGCAAGTCCACCACGGCGCGTATTCTGCGCACGCTGCTCGCGCGCTGGCCGAACCATCCCAAGGTCGATCTCATCACGACCGATGGCTTCCTCTACCCGAACAAGGTGCTGGAAGAGCGCGGGCTTATGCAGCGCAAGGGCTTCCCCGAAAGCTTCGACATCAAGACGCTGATCCGTTTCCTGTCGGATGTGAAGGGCGGGGTGCCGCATGTGGAAGCGCCGGTCTATTCGCACTTCACCTATGACATTCTTCCGGGCGAGACGATCTCTGTCGATCAGCCGGATATTCTGATCGTTGAAGGGCTCAATGTGTTGCAGCCCTGGAAGCCCGCCGAGGGCGACGAGCCGCAACCTTTCGTATCGGATTTCTTCGACTTCTCGATCTATCTCGATGCGGATGAAGAAGCGATCCGGCGCTGGTACATCGAGCGTTTCCTCAGCCTGCGGAGGACTTCGTTCAAAGACCCGGCAGCCTATTTCCACCGCTATTCAAAGCTGTCGGAAAAAGAAGCGGTAGAGACGGCGGATCAGATCTGGACCTCGATCAACCTCGCTAATCTCCATCGCAATGTGCTGCCCACACGCCAGCGCGCCGACCTCATCCTGCGCAAGGGCGACGATCACCGCATCCGCGATGTGTATCTGAGAAA
>JBAYOU010000214.1:0-4122 GCA_041678065.1 Parvibaculum sp.
AGTGACGGTGCCGGACCGCGAAACATCGACCACGGTTTACGATGAAGACGGCCTCACCATCACCGCCTTCCGCGTGACGCATGAGCCGCTGCATGACGCTTTCGGCTATCGCATTGATTACAAGGGCCGCTCGGTCGTTTTCAGCGGTGATACGTCTCAGGACTCAAATCTCGCCCGTTTCGGCAAGGATGCGGATGTGCTGATCCATGAGGCGCTGGCAGCCCATATGGTGAAGCTGCTGGAAGAGGGGCTGACAGAGCGCGGGGATCGCCGCTCGCAGGTGATGCATGACATTGTGGGCGCGCATAGCACGCCGGTTCAGGGCGCGGAAATTGCCAATGAGGCAGGCGTGAAGCTCCTCGTCTATAGCCATATCGTACCACGGCTTCCCAATGCCATTGCGAAGCGCGTCTTCCTGCGTGGCGTCTCGGATGTGCGCAAGGATGGCCTCCTCGTTGCCTGGGACGGGCTTCATCTGGAACTGCCTGTGGGCTCGGAAAAGATCGTGACGCGCGACCTCCGATGACGTAACGTCACTGCTATCTCCTTGCGATAGCACGGTTTTTCATGTGTGAAACTCACGCATGGAAAGGGGATTTCCGGCCATCTGCCGGTTGCGCCAGCCGGTCCGGGTGATATAACTCCGAACCAACCGACATGGCTTTCGGGGCTTCTGGCCCGCGTTGGCGTCGGGCAATTTTCCTTTGGCGCAGCGGGTTTCCGCGACGCTTTCCAGCCGGACGGTTTTTCATGAATATTCACGAATACCAGGCCAAGGCCGTGCTTGCGAAGTACGGTGTGCCGGTGCCCCGGGGGCATGCAGCGTTCACTCCTGAAGAGGCTGTCGCGAAAGCGAATGAGCTGGGCGGGCCGGTATGGGTCGTCAAGGCGCAGATTCATGCGGGCGGTCGCGGCAAGGCAGGCGGCGTGAAGGTGGTGAAGTCGGTCGAGGATGTCGAGAAGGAAGCAAAGCGCCTGCTCGGTTCGACCCTTGTGACCCATCAGACGGGCCCGGAAGGCAAGGAAGTGAACCGCCTCTATATTGAGGAAGGTTCCTCCATCGAGCGCGAGCTTTACCTCTCCATTCTCGTTGACCGCGCGACCTCGCGTGTCTCCTTCATCGCCTCCACCGAAGGCGGCATGGATATTGAGGAAGTGGCGGCCAAGACGCCGGAAAAGATCCTCAGCTTCTCCGTTGACCCGGCTTCGGGCATCAGCGGTTTCCATGGTCGCAAGGTTGCCTATGCGCTGGGTCTCAGCGGCGATCAGGCAAAGCAGGGCGTGGCGCTGATCGAGAAGCTCTACAATGCCTTCGTCTCCGAAGACATGGGCATGCTCGAAATCAATCCGCTCGTCGTGACGGGCGAGGGCAAGATCGTCTGTCTTGATGCGAAGGTGAATTTCGACTCCAACGCGCTCTACCGCCACAAGGATATTGTGGAGCTGCGTGACCTCACCGAAGAAGACCCGGCAGAAGTCGAAGCGTCGAAATACGACCTCAACTACATCAAGCTCGATGGCAAGATCGGCTGCATGGTGAATGGCGCAGGCCTTGCCATGGCGACGATGGACATCATCAAGCTTTATGGCTCGGAGCCCGCGAACTTCCTCGATGTGGGCGGTGGTGCGACCAAGGAGAAGGTCACGGCGGCCTTCAAGATCATCCTCTCCGATCCGAGCGTGGAAGGCATTCTGGTCAACATTTTCGGCGGCATCATGCGCTGCGACATCATCGCGGAAGGCGTTGTGGCTGCTGCGAAGGAAGTGTCGCTCAATGTGCCGCTGGTGGTGCGTCTCGAAGGCACCAATGTTGATCTCGGCAAGAAGATCATGGCGGAATCCGGCCTGCCCATCATTTCTGCCGACAATCTCGCCGACGCGGCCGAGAAGATCGTCAAGGCCGTGAAGGAGGCCGCATAAATGTCCGTTCTCGTTGACAAGAACACCAAGGTCATCTGCCAGGGCTTCACGGGTAATCAGGGTACGTTCCATTCGGAACAGGCGATTGCCTATGGCACGAAAATGGTTGGCGGCGTGAGCCCCGGCAAGGGCGGCACGAAACATCTCGATCTGCCGGTTTTCAACACGGTTGCAGAAGCCGTCGAGAAAACGGGCGCGACGGCATCTGCCATCTATGTGCCACCGCCCTTCGCTGCCGACGCGATCCTCGAAGCGATCGACGCTGGCATTGAGCTTGCCGTCTGCATCACCGAGGGCATTCCGGTGCTCGACATGGTGAAGGTGAAGCGCGCGCTTTCCGGTTCGAATACACGCCTTGTCGGTCCGAACTGCCCCGGCGTCATCACGCCGGGCCAGTGCAAGATCGGTATCATGCCGGGCCATATCCACAAGCCGGGTTCTGTCGGCATCGTGTCGCGCTCGGGCACGCTCACCTATGAAGCGGTTGCCCAGACCACGGCGGCGGGCCTCGGCCAGTCCACCTGCATCGGCATTGGTGGCGATCCGGTCAATGGCACCAATTTCATCGACTGCCTCGACATGTTCCTTGGCGACCCCGATACGCATTCGATCATCATGATCGGTGAGATTGGCGGCTCTGCTGAAGAGGAAGCGGCGGAATTCCTGAAGTCGTCCAAGGTGAAGAAGCCGGTTGTGGGCTTCATTGCCGGTGTAACGGCCCCTCCGGGCCGCCGCATGGGTCATGCCGGCGCGATCATCGCGGGCGGCAAGGGCGGTGCGGAAGACAAGATGGAAGCGATGCGTTCGGCTGGCATCACCGTCGCGAACTCGCCTTCCGCTCTCGGCACCACGCTGGTTGAGGTGCTCAAGGGCTAAGGCCATCCAAAAGACCGTTTTTCGTGGGTCTTTCACGCAAATTTCACAGGGCTTCCGGAATAATCCGGGAGCCCTGTTTGATTCCGGGGACGAACACGGGAGAAAGGTGCCGGTTTTGGCGTCGGCAAGCCCTGCAGGCCTGTTAATCTTGAAATCGCTCCCTATATTATTAAGCGATTCCATAGAGCTTGCATACCAGATTGGAATCATTCCGATCTGTGCCCTCAAGGCAAACCCCGTTTGACCCCAGCTTGCCTTTGTGGCAACATGCCTCTCATGAAACTCGCTGATTGGCTCGAATCGAACAATTTGACGGCAAGTGCCTTTGCAGAGCAGCTTGGCGTGTCCGTTTCCACCGTCACGCGCTGCATGAATGGCCAGAGGCGTCCCGAATGGCAGACGCTAGACGCCATCTACAAGGCGACGGGCGGGCAGGTGACGCCCAACGATTTTCTTTCCGACGATACGGTTCTTCCGGAAGCGGCAGCGCCCGCTCCCAAGTTCAATGGATCCGACCCGATGAGCAATGACGGTGCGAATGACCGCCTTGAGCGGACGTCTTTCCTCTATGGCGCGAACGCGGCCTTCGTGGAGGAGCTTCAGGCGCGCTATCAGGAGGACCCCCAGTCGGTCGGGCCGGAATGGCGGACTTTCTTCGATGAGTTGGGTGACGACGGTGAGGCTGTGCGCAAGGCCGCGCAAGGCGCGTCCTGGCAGCGTTCCGACTGGCCGCCGCATGAGGGTGGCGAGCTTGTTGCCGCGCTGGATGGCAATTGGGGCGCTGACATGCCGAATGAGGCAAAGGTCAGGAGCCGCATCGAGCAGCGCTCACCCGGTGCCACACAGGAAGAAATCCGCGCGGCGACGCTCGATTCCGTTCGCGCGCTGATGATGATCCGCGCCTATCGCATTCGTGGCCATCTCGATGCGGATATCGACCCGCTGCGCCTGCGCCCGAAGTCGCAGCACCCCGAACTTCAGCCGGAAAGCTATGGCTTTGGGTCCAATGACCTCGACCGGCCGATCTTCATCGACAATGTTCTCGGCCTCGAAATGGCGACCGTGCGCGAGATGCTCGACATTCTGCGGCGCACTTATTGCGGCACGCTTGCTGTCGAGTTCATGCATATCGGCGACCCGGAAGAAAAAGCATGGATTCAGGAGCGCATCGAAGGGCCGGACAAGGAAATCGCTTTCACCGAGATGGGTCGTTCGGCCATTCTCGACAAGCTCATCCAGGCGGAAGGGTTCGAGAAGTTTTGCGGCGTCAAATATGTCGGTACCAAGCGTTTCGGCGTTGATGGCGCGGAGGCGATCATTCCCGCG
>JBAYOU010000215.1:0-4116 GCA_041678065.1 Parvibaculum sp.
GCGCTTTTTCTGCTCGGCTTTCTCACGCAGTTTGCGCTCGGTATGGGCTTCATGGAGAAGGCCGCGCCAAACCGCACTGTCATCGTGCTTTTCAGCCTCGCTGCTGTGGTGGCGCTCTGGCTTATCGCCATTCAGGACAATCCGTTCCGGGGTCCGGCGGGAGTATCGCCTGCGCAGATGCTCGCCGTGCTGGAACTGCCGGGCAGTTGAGTGTCAGCCCTCCAGCGCATCCTGAATTTTCGCAAGCGCCTCATCGGGTGCTGTGGCCTTGAAGCCGAGCGTGCCGATCCGGCGGGGAAGATCGCGCAGCACCGTTTCGCGTTCCACGTCGCTCATGGCGCTCCAGCCTGCGATTTCCTTCAGCGTCCGTCCGCAACCCCGACAGATATTCGCGCGCCCATCCACTGCGCAAAGGCGCAGGCAGGGGCTCTTTATGGGGTTCGGTTGTGACACAGGCTTCGCCTTCCTGATCTCTTTGGGGGGTTCTCCGCGCGCATATGAAAGAGTATAGAGCGCATACCTTCCTTTCATGTGAGATCAGAGGCGTCAATGTCCCGCGCCGCGACCGGCCTGCCTTTCGACGATATCCGCAATCTTCTGGACGGCCTGCCGCCTGCCGATGAGGAGGCGCGCGCTGCTATTGCCGAGCGCACATCGGCACTTGCCGTAACGGAAGGCGCGCTTGGCCGCATCACTGAGATAGCGGAGTGGGTGGCGGCCTGGGCTTCAATGGCAAAGCCCTCGGTTACCCGGCCTCTGATTGCGATTTTTGCAGGCACGCATGGTGTCGCGGCAGCGATTCCGGGTGCGGTGCCCAATGCCACTCACCGCCTGGTCGAACTTTACGCAGCCGGTGGCGCACCGGTGAACCAGCTTGCGCTTGCCGCGGAAGCGGGGCTCAAGGTCTTCGATCTCGCGCTCGACATGCCTGTGCCGGATATTCGTTCCGAGGAGGCGCTGTCGGAAGCGGCCTGCGCGGCCACCATGGCCTTCGGCATGGAGGCGATTGCGGGCGGGACAGATCTTCTTTGCGTAGGTGCAGCGGGTGAGGGCGGGCGCATTGCTGCTGCGGCTCTTGCCGCAGCCCTTCTGGGTGGCAAGCCGGAAGACTGGACAGCGCCCCGTGAACCTTATGCAACAGATGCGGTTGCCGCTGCGCTCGCAACTCATGAAGGACGTCTTTCCGATCCGCTGGAGGCACTGCGCCGCGTCGGCTCCCGGGAATTGGCAGCAATTGCCGGCGCAATTCTTGCCGCGCGTTATCAGCGCATCCCGGTCCTTCTCGATGGCTTTGTCACCTGTGCAGCGGCAGCGCTTCTTTGGAAGCTGAAGCCTTTCGCGCTTGATCATTGCCTTGCCGCTCATGCGAGTGGCGATCCCGCCCATACCCGGCTTCTCGAAGCCATTGGCAAGCGCCCGCTCATCGAAACCGGCATGACGCTGGAAGAAGGGGCAGGGGCAGCCCTTGCGCTCGGATTCGTGAAGTCTGCCCTTGCTGTGCACGGCGGAACGGTCACGCGTGACCAGATCTGACAGCTTTTCCCGGCGGCCAGACCGTTCATCCCTGCACAGCGCGCCGTTCGCCACTTACGATAGGGCGCGCTTGCAACAGGGGATGGTGCGACTATTATCACCGCCAAAATGCACAAACCCGATGCGGGGGCGCTTGGGACCAGCGGAGTCGTTTCCCGTTGGTATCGCCCGTGCGGGTTCACAGTCAGGGCTGATTGCGCGGCGGCTGCTCGCTCGCGCATCGGCTGTTCAGGAGTTTGACGCATGGATATGAGCTTTTCCCCCGATGAACTCGCTTTCCGCGACGAAGTGCGGGAGTTCATTGCCAACAATTATCCGCAGGAGTTGCGCGGGGCGCGCCGCGGTGAGATGTCAAAAGAAGACATCCTGAAATGGCACCGCATTCTCTACAAGAAAGGTTGGGTCGTCCCGCACTGGCCAGTGGAATATGGCGGCACTGGCTGGACCATTACCCAGCGTTACATCTGGAACGAGGAGAATGCGCGCGCCGAAACGACGGCGCTGCTTCCTTTCGGTCTCGCCATGGTAGGCCCCGTCATCTACACCTTCGGCAACGAAGAGCAGAAGAAGCGTTTCCTGCCGGGCATTCTGTCGGGTGATGACTGGTGGTGCCAGGGCTATTCCGAGCCGGGTTCGGGGTCGGACCTTGCAAGCCTGCGCACCCGCGCCGTGCGCGAAGGTGACCACTATATCGTCAACGGCTCCAAGACATGGACGACGCTCGCCCAGCATGCGGACTGGATGTTCTGTCTCGTCCGCACGGACCCTGATGCGAAGCAGCAGGAAGGCATTTCCTTCCTTCTGATCGACATGAAGACGCCGGGCATCACCGTACGCCCCATCATCACGATGGACGGCGCGCATGAAGTGAACGAAGTCTTCCTTGAAGATGTGAAAGTGCCTGCCGAAAATCTGATCGGCGAAGAAAACAAGGGCTGGACCTATGCGAAGTTCCTGCTCGGCAATGAGCGGTCGGGCATCGCGGGTGTTGCACGCTCCAAGAAGGCGATTGAACGCCTGAAGAAGCTTGCCGGTGCTGAACTTGTGGATGGCACGCCTCTCATCAAGACGGATGAGTTCGCGCGCAAGGTTGCGGAAGTCGAGATCGACCTTTCTGCGCTCGAAGTTACGGAGCTTCGCACACTTGCTGCCGAGAGCAAGGGACGCGGCCCCGGCCCGGAAGCCTCCATTCTCAAGATCAAGGGCACGGAAATCCAGCAGCGCATTACCGAGCTTGCGCTGGAAGCGGTGGGCAATTACGCCTTTGTTGAAGCCCCGCGCCTCAACGTAACGGGCAATGAATTCGTGCCTGGCCCCGAAGGCTCGCAGGGCGTTGCGCAGGATTATTTCAATATGCGCAAGACCTCGATTTATGGTGGATCGAACGAGATCCAGCACAACATCATCGCAAAAATGGTGCTCGGCCTCTAAGGGTCGCTAAAGGGCACTCAAAAACATCACCACGAGGGAAGGTCGGAAGAGATGGATTTTTCGTTCACCGAGGAGCAGACCCTGCTCCGCAACACCGTGCAGAGCCTGCTCAGCGACAAATATGATTTCGAGACACGCCGCAAGGTGGCGAAGTCGGCTGAAGGTTGGCGTCCCGAGATCTGGGCGCAGTTCGCGGAACTCGGCCTTCTCGCAGCCCCGTTCTCCGAAGAGCAGGGCGGTCTTGGCGGCGGCGCCATCGAAACCATGATCGTCATGGAAGAATTCGGCCGTCACCTCGTCATCGAGCCTTACCTCGAAACGGTGGTCATTGCGGGCGGTTTCCTGCGTGAAGGCGGCTCGGCCGCGCAGCAGGAAGCGCATATCCCCGGCATCATCGGTGGCGAAACGGTCTGGGCCTTCGCCTATGCCGAACCGCAGGGCCGCTACAACCTTGCCGACCTCACGACCACGGCGAAGAAGGACGGTTCAGGCTATGTCATCAACGGCTACAAGGCCGTTGTTCTCGGCGCGCCCTGGGCACAGAAGCTCATCGTGACGGCCCGCACCTCGGGCGGCCAGCGCGACCGCGACGGCGTGTCCGTCTTCATCGTGGACAAGTCGGCCGCCGGCGTTTCGACACGCGACTACCCGACGGTTGATGGCCGCCGCGCTTCGGAAATCACCTTTGAAAATGTGAAGGTCGATGCGGATGCGCTGATCGGCGAAGAGGGCAAGGGCCTGCCGCTCGTCGAGAAGATCACGGATCAGGCAATTGCCGCTCTGTCGGCTGAAGCCACGGGCTGCATGAAGGAACTCAACACCGCGACCGTCGAATACTGCAAGACGCGGAAGCAGTTCGGTGTGCCGATTGGCAAGTTCCAGGTTCTGCAGCACCGCATGGTCGATATGTTCATGGCCTATGAGCAGTCCGTCTCCATGACCTACATGGTGAACCTGAAGCTCGATGAAGATGGAGCCGAGCGCACACGCGCCGCGGCGGGTGCCAAGGTGCAGATCGGCAAGGCGGGTCGCTTCGTTGGCCAGCAGGCCGTGCAGCTTCATGGCGGCATGGGCATGACCGATGAACTCAATGTCGGCCACTACTTCAAGCGCCTCACGATGATCGACACGCAGTTCGGCAATGTCGATTAC
>JBAYOU010000216.1:0-4082 GCA_041678065.1 Parvibaculum sp.
GAAGGCCGCCTCGTCCTTGCCGACGCGCTGGCGGAAGCAGACAGCGAAGCGCCCGATCTCATCATCGATATGGCAACGCTCACTGGCGCGGCGCGCACCGCGCTGGGGCCGGACCTGCCGCCTTTCTACACGGATGATGACGCGCTCGCCGGAGAGATCGCTGCGGCGGCGGAGGCCATGTCCGACCCGCTCTGGCGCCTGCCGCTCTGGAAGCCCTATGACTCATGGCTTGAGAGCAAGATCGCTGACGTGAACCATGTGTCGGACGGGCCTTTCGCTGGCTCCATCACGGCAGCACTCTTCCTGCGCCGTTTCGTGGAAGAGGCGCGGGCACATGTCCATTTCGATGTTTATGGCTGGGCACCGAAGCCGAAACCCGGTCGCCCCATAGGGGGCGAGGCGCAGGGCATCCGCGCGCTTTATCATCTGCTCACGCGGCGATATGGCGGGTGAGTTTTCTCCCGCACTTGCTCGCTATGCTTGCGTCGCTAGACTGAATACTGGCCCCATAAAAGAGCGGGGCATCTTCGGAGCAGCGTTGGGGGGACGCCATGCCGGAATCTTTACCGTCTGGAGCGGAGGCGCTGAAACCCGTTCAGGTCCTGTCGCTCTGGCATGATGTGGTACTTCAATCGGTTCGCGGTGAGGGGCCGGATCTTTCATCCCGGCAGTTTGCAATCATGTTCATTGTCTATCTCGATCCGCCGCCGCACACCGTCAGAGGTCTCGCCGCAACGCTGGGTGTCTCAAAGCCTGCCATCACGCGCGCGCTCGACACGCTGGGCGGGCTTGATCTTCTGAAGCGGATGCGTGACGAGGCCGACCGTCGCAATGTTCTCGTGCAGCGCACGGCTAAGGGATCTGCCTTCATGCAGGACTTCGCAGAGATCATCATGCGTTCTGCGCGGGGCCTTCTTGCATGACACCCACGCGCGCGCCTGATCGTCGTCTCAATCCCTATCGGGAAGATATTGCTGCGGCCCATCTGCGCGGTGAGGTGAAGGCCGAGCGCTTTGTCGAAGGCGTGGACCGGCGCGTCACAGCGCCCAATCTGTCGCTTCTGCGCGCACCGGAGCCAAACGCACCGATGGATACACAGCTTCTCTTCGGCGAGGTGTTCCGTGTCTATGAGGAACGGAATGGCTGGGCCTGGGGGCAGGCGGTACTTGATGATTATGTCGGTTATGTCGATGCGAGGTCGCTTGCTTCCCGCCCCGCTGCATCAACGCATAGCGTCGCCGCGCTCCGCACCTTCGTCTATCCAAAGCCAGACCTGAAAACACGGCCCGCCACACCGCTGTCCATGAACGCGAAACTGCGCGTCACAGGCGCGAAGGATAATTTCAGCGAGATTGAAGGCGGCGGCTGGGTGTTCACCAGCCATCTCGCCCCCATCGGTACGCATGTGCGTGATTTCGTTGCCGTGGCGGAAGAGTTTGTCGGTGTGCCGTATCTTTGGGGTGGGCGCGACAGTATGGGGCTTGATTGCTCGGGCCTTGTGCAAATGGCTCTGGAGCGCGCAGGCATCTCGTCGCTCCGCGATACTGACATGCAGGAAACAACGCTTGGCGAGGCGCTGCCCGAACCCATCGACTTCACGGCGCTCGAACGCGGCGATCTTGTTTTCTGGAAGGGCCATGTCGGCATCATGGTGGATAGCCGCCACCTTCTTCACGCCAATGCGTTTCACATGCGCGTGGCGGTGGAAGGGCTCGACACGGCAATAACGCGCATCGCCCGTTCGCCATCGGGCCATGTCACCAGCATCAAGCGTCTGCCGCGCAGATAGCGTTACTCGGCAACAATGTTTTCAGGTGCTGCCTCAAGATCGAAAGCGGCTGCCATCAGTGCCTTTGTGTAGTCGGTTTGCGGGCGATCAAAAATATCATCCGCGCTTCCCGCTTCCACCACCTTGCCGCCCTTCATCACGATGATGTCGTCTGCCAGCGCGCGCACGACCTTGAGATCATGGCTGATGAAGAGATAGGCGAGATCGTGCTTGCGCTGCAATTCGCGCAGGAGATCGACAATCTGCGCCTGAACCGACATATCAAGCGCGCTGGTCGGTTCATCCAGCATGACAAAGCGGGGCTTCAGCGCCATCGCCCGTGCAATGGCGATGCGCTGGCGCTGTCCGCCGGAGAACTCATGCGGATAGCGATCCTGCATCTCCGGCTCAAGCCCCACTTCTTCGAGCGCTGCAGAAACGCGGCTCCGCCGCTCTTCCGCACTCATCTCCGGGTGCTGCACCTCAAGTCCTTCGCCAACAATCTGCGAGACAGACATGCGCGGGCTCAACGAGCCGAACGGGTCCTGAAAGACGATCTGCATGTTGCGGCGAAGGGGCCGCATCTCTTTCGATTTCAGCCCTTGAATGAGCGTGCCATCAAAGCGGATATCACCCTCACTCGAAATCAACCGCATCAGCGCAAGGCCAAGCGTCGTCTTGCCGGAACCGGATTCACCCACCACACCAAGTGTGCGCCCGCGCCGAAGTTTCAGCGAAATGCCATCCACTGCCTTCACATGGCCGACGACACGCCGCATGAAACCGCGCCGGATGGGGAACCAGATTTTGAGATTATCCGCTTCCATGACAACCGGCCCGTCCGAGGGCGCGCCAAGCGAGCGCCCCTTCGGTTCAGAGGCGAGAAGGTGCTGCGTATACTCGTGTTTCGGCGCAGCGAAAATCTCGCTCGCCGCACCATGCTCAACGACCTTGCCCTTCGTCATCACATAGACGCGATCCGCCATCTTGCGAACAATGCCGAGATCATGCGTGATGAGAAGCAGCGCCATACCCGTCTCGCGCTTCAGGTCCATCAGCAGTTTCAGTATCTGCGCCTGCACCGTCACGTCGAGCGCGGTGGTGGGCTCGTCCGCGATCAGAAGATGCGGTTCATTGGCAAGCGCCATGGCGATCATCACACGCTGGCGCTGCCCGCCGGAGAGCTGGTGCGGATAGGCATCGAGCCTTTCCTGTGGATCGGGAATGCCGACGCGGGTGAGTAGCTCAAGCACACGCGCCCGCACAGCAGCACCGCGCAAGCCCTTATGCTCGATCAGCACTTCGCCAACTTGCTGCTCGATTGTATGGAGCGGGTTGAGCGAGGTCAGCGGCTCCTGAAAGACCATGGTGATCTTGTTGCCGCGAATGCTCCGCATCGCTTTTTCATCCGCGCCGACAAGGTTCTTTCCCTCGAAGATAATCTCGCCCGAAGGGTGCGACGCCTGCGGGTAGGAAAGAAGCTGCATGATGGAGAGCGCAGAAACGGATTTTCCTGAACCCGACTCCCCCACCAGCGCCACCGTCTCCCCCGGCTTGATGTTGAAGGAGATACGGTCAACGGCAAGCACTTCCTTGCCATCGGCGTTGAAGGCAACCGAGAGGTCGCGGACATCGACAAGCGGCGCACTCATTGCAGCACCTTGCGCGGATCAAAGGCGTCGCGCACCGCTTCGCCGACAAAGATGAGAAGGCTGAGCATGATGGCGATGGAGAAAAAGCCGGTAAGGCCAAGCCAGGGCGCCTGAAGGTTAGACTTGCCCTGTTGCAGCAGCTCGCCAAGCGAGGGCGAGCCGGGCGGCAGGCCGAAGCCCAGAAAGTCGAGCGAAGTCAGCGTCGTGATCGACGCATTGAGAATGAAGGGCATGAAGGTGAGCGTCGCCACCATCGCATTGGGCAGCAGATGCCGGAACATGATGCGGCCATTGGAAAGCCCCATCGCGCGCGCCGCATTCACATATTCGAAGTTGCGTGCACGCAGAAACTCTGCTCGCACCACGCCCACAAGCGCCACCCATGAAAAGAGCAGCAATATGCCGAGCAGTATCCAGAAATTCGGCTCGATGATGGATGCGATGATGATGAGCAGATAAAGCTGCGGAACGCTCGTCCAGATTTCTATGAAGCGCTGGAAGATAAGGTCTGTCCAGCCACCGAAATATCCCTGCACGGCACCCGCCGCCACGCCGATGACGGACGAGAAAAGCGTGAGGATCAGACCGAACAAAACGGATATCCGAAAGCCATAGATCAGCCGCGCCGTCACATCGCGGCCCTGATCGTCCGTGCCGAGCCA
>JBAYOU010000217.1:0-4071 GCA_041678065.1 Parvibaculum sp.
ATCGCCCACCTGCTGCCCGGCGGGGCGGGGCCGGTGTTCTGGACGCCCATCACCTACACATTTCTGCATGGTGGGCTGGAGCATCTCGTCGTCAACAGCGTGTGGCTTCTTGCCTTCGGCTCGCCCTTGGCGGTGCGGTTCGGGGCAGGGCGCTTTTTCCTTTTCTATTTTCTTTGTGGTGCCGCCGGTGCCTTCCTTCATGTCTTTCTCTATCCGGGATCGGACATTCCCGTGGTTGGGGCGTCGGCTGCGATCTCCGGGTTGATGGGGGGTGCTGCGCGTTTCGTGTTTCTCTCCGGCGGGCCCCTTGGCGCGCTGGGTGGGCGAGGCGCGGGCAGCCCTTACGCTTCGCGAAGGCGCGCCAGCATATTCGGTGCGCTGCGCGACAGGCGCACGCTCATCTTCGTGGTCGTGTGGGTGGGAGTGAACTTTCTCTTTGGTGCCACGGCGCTTGGCAGTGCGCTCGGTGCGGCGCAGGTTGCATGGGAAGCGCATCTTGGCGGCTTCCTGATGGGGCTTTTCATCTTCGGTTTTTTTGATCCGCTGCGCGTTTCGCTGTCTGGAGGGCCGGGGAATGTCGGCTATGGCGAATGGCTGGAAAAAGACCCGCATGAGCGCGACGGTTTTTAAGCCGCAAGCTCATTGAATTGGCGTCAGCATAAACCACATTCGCAGAAGGCCCTTATCCGCAGGAGAAACAGGCATGAGCGATACATCGACTGGTTCCGGTAATTCTTCCGGCCATGATGCAGGAAGCGACGTGTCGTCCGCACGCAAGGAACTCGGTATCCGGCTGCTTTATATGGTCGCGTTCTGGTTCCTCGCGCACATCGCCTTTTCCGTCGCGATCTTTCTCGCCGTACTCCAATTCGTCGTGGTTCTCCTCACGGGCGAGAAGAATGAGGAGCTACGCAAATTCAGCCGCAACCTCATCCAATATATCTGGGAGTGCCTTGCCTTCCTGATTTTCGCGCGCGAGGAAAAGCCGTTCCCGCTGGGACGTTTCCCGTCCGTCACGTCGCCTGAGTGAAGCTCTCGTATTTTTTGAGACCTTCAGGTGTCAGCAGGCCGCGCAGCACCGCGCCTGTGGTTACGCTGAAACGCTCTGCTGCCTCTTCGGCGCTTTCGTGAAAACCCGCAAGCTCCAGGCTGCAAAGCCCATGAACGGTGGCCCAAAGCGCATCGGCCAGCAAGGTGGGGTTTGCGTCTCGCGGCATGCTGCCTTCGGCCATGCAGGCATTAACCGCGTCCAGCAGGTTCTGATAGGAGGGGTGGCTCGCAATCGTGCGCGCCGTCGGCTCATCTGCCGTTGGCTCCTTGTGACGGATTGAGGCTGGCACCGGCAGCGTCGCGCTGATCATCAACGCGTAATAGGACGGATTCCCAAGCGCGAAATCGCGATAGGCGCGGGAGAGGTTTGCAAGCCAGAGAAGCGGCTCGGCAGGACGCTCTGCTGCCTGCTGCGCCACGGTTAGCCTGTCGAACGCCTCTTCGAAAAGCGCCGTGATAAGTCCGTCCTTGCCGCCAAAGGACGTATAGACCGCCATTGTCGATGTTCCGACTTTTGCCGCCAATTTGCGCAGCGAGATGGCTTCGGGGCCGCCATGCATCAGCATTTCACTTGCGGCATCAAGCAGGGCCTTGCGCTGGGCGTCGCGCCGGCTGCCGGCTGAAGAGGTGCTCATTTCAGTACTCATGGGTCTTCTATCGAACAGGCTTGACCTCCTGTCCAGCCCTAACTATAACGCAAGCATAACGCTGTTATAATAACTGAGGCTATTTTCGGGAGACGCCCTGTAATGTCACGCCCTTATCCGAACAATCCCTTCCTTCAGCACAATTTCGCCCCGGTACAGGCCGAGTGTGATGCGCCGGATCTCATCGTGCATGGCGAGTTGCCGCGTGATCTTGCCGGTACGCTCTATCGTAATGGCCCGAATCCGATGTTTCCGCCGCTGGGGGAACAGCATCACTGGTTTCTGGGCGAAGGCATGGTCCATGCGATTCGTGTGGAGAATGGCAAGGCGAGCTATCGCAATCGCTGGGTGCGGACGGAGCAATACAGGCTCCAGCGCGAGGCGGGTGAACGCCGCATCTCCACCGGCTTTGGCGATGCGCCCCTGCCGGGCACGGAGAATGTGAAGCGCAATGTGGCGAACACCAACATTGTCTGGCATGCGGGCAAGCTGCTCGCGCTGGACGAAGGCAGCTCCCCGGTTGCGATGGATGGCGACACGCTGGAGACGGCGGGGTCGTGGACATTCGAGGACAAATATTCAGGTCCGATGACCGCGCATCCGAAGTTCGATCCGAAGACGGGCGAGATGCTTTTCTTCGGCTATATGGCGGCAGGGCCGGGGAGCCCCGACATTTCCTATCAGGTGGTGGATGCGCAGGGGAAACTCACGCGCAGCGACATCTTCAAGGCGCCATACGCCAGCATGGTGCATGACTTCATCACCACGGATGAGCATGTGATCTTTCCGATCTTCCCGGCGACGATTGATGTAGAGCGCATCATGAAGGGCGGGCCGACCATTGCGTGGGATCCGAAGGCAGGCACGCATATCGGCATCATGGCGCGCGATGCGAGTGTGGACACGATCCGCTGGTTCAAGGGCGATCCTTGTTATGTCTATCACCCGATGAATGCATGGACGAGCCATGAGGGCGGGCGCACACGCGTCTATGCCGACATGATGAAATATACGCGCGTGCCGCTCTTCCCGGATGCTGATGGTACGCGCGCGCCCTCTTCGCTTTCGGATGAGGCGGCGCTGCTGGTGCGCTGGACGTTTGATCTCGACAGCAATTCAGACAGCTATACGGAAGAAGTGCTGACTGATCTTGGAGGCGAGTTCCCGCGTCTTGATGAGCGCTTTGCAGGACATGGCTATCGTCACGGCTATTACGCGGCGATGAAGCGGCAGAATGAGGCACCGGGCTCCTCATTCGATACGCTGGTGCATATCGACCTGCAGACAGGCAAGCGCTCCGAATGGGAGCCGGGTAAGGGCTGTTATGTGCATGAGCCGGTCTTCGTGCCGCGCAAGGACGGGGCAAGCGAAGGCGATGGCTATGTCGTCTCGCTGGTTTATGACACGGGGCGCAATATCAGCGATTTCATCGTTCTTGATACGGATGATGTGTCGAAGGGGCCGATTGCGCGGGTAGAGCTTCCTGCCCGTGTGCCTTTCGGCTTCCATGGGAACTGGCGGAACGCGAGCTAGAAGAGCGGTTCCTCATAGACGGGTTCACCGTCGAGACGAAGTTGCTTGATGGCAGCGGTGCCGTTGCCATCAAGCGCCACATCCACGGTGATGCGCCCTTCATTGCGGCTGTGTTCCAGCTCACGGCCTTCGCCTTCCGGCACGAAGTAGCTTTCGATGCCGTAATCAACCGAAACCACATTGCAGCCCGGACATTCCGCGAGCGGCCCGCGACCGGTATCTTCCGGCACCATCAGGTCTTCCGGCATGGTTCTGATAAAGCTCACGCGCCCGCGAATAAGGGCGTGGCCGGGGTCAACCTCGCGGTGTTCGCGCCATACGGCTACGGGCTGCGCAACAGGCTCCTGCCGCGCAAGTTCGACATAGATCGTATCGCCATGCGCGAAATCGTCATCCCCGTCGATTTCATCAAGGGTGATGGTCGAGATCGTATAATTCAGAATGACATAATGGCCGCGAAAGAGATCGCGCGGGTCGATGGGTCTTGTCTCCAGCGTGACGACGGTGTCGGAGCGGAGCAGCGAGACACGGTCCCAGACCATCGCACCGAGAAACAGCGACTGGCCGACAAGGAGGGCGAAGACGGTGAGGGCGAAGCGGGTCATGACGCGGCTCCTTCCGTCTGCTTCACAAGTCGGCGGCGCATCCGCTCCATCACGAAGGCGCCTGCGATAAGCAATATGCCGCCCAGCGCGAAGAAGATGGCCGTGTCGAGCAACGTGTTCAGCGTTTCGAAATAGAGCCACAGTACTTCAACGCCGAAAGCAATGAAGCCCGCATTCACCGCGAAGCGGGACTCATTTGTTGTTCCCCATGAAACGAGCCAGGCCGAGAGCGCAAG
>JBAYOU010000218.1:0-4049 GCA_041678065.1 Parvibaculum sp.
CTTAACGCCGCTGCCACCAGCCGCGCCGGGCAGGGCGGGAGGCGTCGTCTTTTTCAGAGGCTTTTTCCGTTGCAGGCTCAGCTTCGCCCAACATCGGAACGTCGGCATCCGCCTCAGCCATTTCGACTGCAGGCTCCTCCGTGCCCTGATTTTCGGCTTCTGCAACTTCTTCGGCAGGTGCTGAAGGCGTCTCAGCTTCGGCTTCGACACCGGCTTCTTCGTCGCCATCGTCACTTGCTTCAGCTTCCTCTACGTCCGCATAGGCTCCGGACTCGGCGGCTTCGGCGTCCCATGTCTCCTCGTCATCATTCTGCTCGGCCTCGTCATGGCGCGAATATGAGAGGAGTACTGGTGCTTCGCCTGTTGCCAGCGGATCGGCGGTGCCAAACTCCGCTTCTGCTTCCGCGCTCAGAATGGTGTCTTCATCCGTATCCGCGATGGACCCGTCTTCCTGACGGCGGCGGTTGCGGCGACCACCCCGGCGACCGCGACGGCGACGCTTGCGCGGCTCGCCATCGCCGTTTTCCTCACCGTTATCGTCATTGCCTTGATCATCGGCGTCGGCATTTGTGGCATCGTCACCTTCGGCCTGACCGTTCTCGCTGTCGCTATCCTGCTCCTCGCCAGAGGCTGTGCGTTCGGAGCCGTTCTCGCCATTCGTGTCCTCATCGCCATTGCGGCGACCGCGACGCCTGCGCTTGCGGCGACGGCGCTGACCATCTTCTTTGTCGTCGGAGGAAGTCGAGGCTTCGGCCTCATCGGATTCTTCGGAATCTGTTTCCTCAACATCCGGCTCGTCTTCTTCCGCGTAGCCGCTTTCGACACTGATAGCGCCCTGCGCCGGGCGGGCGCGGGTAAGTGCGCGCGCTTCTGCCGGTTCGACCTTGTGATCCGAACCCGTAAGCGATGCGTCCGCCTCGACATAGACGGAGGTGCCATAGCGTTCTTCGATATCGAGAATGTTCGCGCGCTTCTGATTCAGAATGTAAAGCGCGACATCAGCCGGCACCTTGACGGTGAAGGCGGAGGCGCGGCCCTTTACGGCTTCTGCCTCGACGCTACGCAGCACATGGAGAACCATGGACTCCACCGAGCGCACAAGGCCCGTGCCGGAACAATGCGGGCAGATGATTGTGGAGCCTTCGAGAACGCCGGAACGCATGCGCTGGCGTGACATTTCGAGAAGACCGAAATGGCTTATGCGACCGACCTGGATGCGTGCCCGGTCATGCTTCAGACAATCCTTCAGCTTGCGTTCAACCGCGCGATTATTACGGTTCTCATCCATGTCGATAAAGTCGATCACGATGAGACCCGCGAGGTCGCGAAGGCGCATCTGACGCGCAATCTCTTCTGCTGCTTCCAGATTGGTCTTGAGTGCCGTCTGCTCGATATTGCGCTCCTTGGTGGAGCGACCGGAGTTCACGTCGATGGAGACAAGCGCTTCCGTCGGATTGATGACGATATAGCCGCCTGACTTCAGCGTAACGACCGGGTTGAGCATCGAGTCAAGCTGCTGCTCAATCTGGTATTTCTGAAAGAGATGCTGCTTTTCCTTATAGGGTTGAACATTTTTTGCATGGCTCGGCATGAGCATGCGCATGAAGTTCTTTGCTTCCTTGTAGCCTTCATCACCCTCGATCTGAATAGTGTCGATATCCTTGTCGTAGAGGTCGCGGATCGACCGCTTGATGAGGCTGCCTTCCTCATAAACGAGGGTGGGGGCGGTGGATTTCAGCGTCAGTTCCCGAACGCTCTCCCACATGCGCAGCAGATATTCATAGTCGCGCTTGATCTCCGCCTTGGTGCGTTTTGCGCCAGCCGTGCGGATGATGAGACCCATGCCTTCAGGCACATCGAAGGATTCAGCAATTGCCTTGAGCTTCTTTCGATCCGCTGCAACGGTGATCTTGCGGGAAATGCCGCCACCCCGCGCCGTATTTGGCATGAGCACGCAATAGCGACCGGCAAGCGAAAGATAGGTGGTGAGAGCCGCGCCCTTGTTGCCGCGCTCTTCCTTCACGACCTGCACAAGCAGGATCTGACGGCGCTTGATGACTTCCTGGATCTTGTAGGAGCGATAGTTGGTCCGCTGCTTGCGCGAAGCGGTCTCTTCCATCGCATCTTCGGCACCGACACTCTCGACCGTCTCGTCGGAGTGAACGACTTCCGTCTCGCCCCGGTCAGGCATGTCGTCGGCCGTCTCATTCTCGTCGTCCGTGTCGTCGCCATTCTCACCGGCGCCGTTTTCTGCCGAGTTGTTTTCGGAAGTACCGTTCTCGGTGGTGTCGGGCTTGGCCTCTGCCGCTTCGTCTTCTTCTTCCTCACGGCGCGCTTCATCGGCTTGCTGTTTCAGCAATGCCTCACGATCAGCCACCGGGATCTGGTAATAGTCGGGATGGATTTCGCTGAATGCGAGAAAACCGTGCCGGTTGCCGCCATACTCGATGAACGCCGCCTGAAGCGAGGGTTCAACGCGGGTCACCTTGGCAAGATAGATATTTCCTCGAAGCTGTTTCCTGTTCTCGGATTCAAAATCAAATTCTTCAACGCGATTGCCGTTGACGACCACAACCCGGGTTTCTTCCGGGTGGGTCGCATCGATGAGCATTTTCTTTCCCATAAGGAATGTCTCCACGGCGCAAACCGTCGCGTGCTCTCCGTCGCATTGTCATGCGTCCGGCAAGCCGCGCTCCTGCGCCTGTTGTTTGGGCCTGCTGAGCCGTGCCGACACCTGCAAGGTGCGTCGGGACAGCAGCGGGCGGGTTCTTGAATGAAAGGGCGGGGACAACCCGCGCGGCCGGGCGCGCAACCGAACCGGGTTCCGTCGCGGGAAAAATCCGTCGCGGCGGCCGTTCGGTGTGCTGTCTGACTGCGTCGTGCATCTCTACCTTTGGTGCACCCATGAAGACGCCGGGTGCCGGCGAAGCTCGTCCTTGCGCCATCTGGCGGGGGGAGCCTGTAATCTTCGCAATGCGCGCTTTGGCGTTGTCCCCGGCATGTTGGCCGTTCTCGGGAAACCGCAGGGCCCGCGCTGTCCGCTATCGGTTTGCCCAAAGGGCGGACCGGTGCGCAACTTCTGCCCGAAACTGTCGATCCGTCCGGCGATACAAGTCTGCCGGATGGCAAAGCCGGAGCCTCTCATAGCGTAGGCTGCGACCGTTGTCCGGTTTTACCTTTAGCCGCTCTGATTTGGCAAGCGGCGAGAAAAGGGCCGGACAAGTCATCAATGACCCGGCTATTAACCATTCTTCCCATTGAAACTTCGTAAATTTTGGACGTCGTAACCTTTTTTGAAGTAATCTTTGACAATTACTGATTTGGATTACCTCACCTTGAGGCAATCCGCCGGATCCCCGGCGCCAGGCTTTATGAGTGGAATTGCGGGGATTTGTCGGCTTGCGGTCGGCTTGTCGGGAAGGGGTCGCCAGGGGTCGTGCCTCGTGCGGCGGGTATTATATGAGTTTGGGACGCTTTTACGGGGGGGTATGGTCAGGGGCGCGAATCATACTCGCTGCCTTTCTCGCCATTTGTCTGACCTTTCCTGCCGCAGCGGAGCCAGAAGGCACACAAAATCTCGACGAACTCCTGAAAATTCTCGAAGCGGATCTTCGCGCCGGCGATGTTGCGGCCGTAAATGATGCCATGGCTACAGGCGCATTGGGGGGTGGTCTCGTGCCGGTGGCGCCCGGCACGCCGCGCGGCGCTAACGGGGCTGTAACCTCCATCCGCCTCGGCGATCACGGCCACCAGACCCGCTTCGTCATGGAAGTCGCAGGCGATGTGCCGGTCGAGTACCGCGTCTTCACGCTGGCCGATCCTTATCGAGTCGTCGTCGATATCAAAGGAGTACCCTTCAATCTCGTTGAGGGAGCAGCCGCTGCCAATAAGGGGCTGGGTTTCGTGACCGGCTACCGCTATGGCCGCTTTGAAGCGAATACATGGCGCGTCGTTATCGATACCGACCAGCCAGTCGCGGTCGCGCGCGATTTCGTTCTTGATCCGCAATCAGGCTTCGGTCGCCGCATGGTGATCGATCTCGCGCCCAC
>JBAYOU010000219.1:0-4024 GCA_041678065.1 Parvibaculum sp.
AGAAAAGGCAGCAAGGAAAATTCTGTTTTACGGACATGACGCTCGCAAGGCAGTCGCGACCTAATGTCGGCTGGCAGGATAAACTACGTCATCCGCTGGTAGATTCCGGCGCGCCACCTCCCCCGCCTTCATACGTCCGAAGCTTTGACTCGCCCGCCTTTTCATGGATGATCCGCCCCAACCAGAAAATCCAGCTACAGGGACCGGAATCCATGCTTGAGGGCATCAAGGTGATCGAAATGGCCACTTATATCGCCGCGCCGGGTGCGGGCGGCATTCTTGCGGATTGGGGCGCAGAGGTCATCAAGATCGAGCCTTTGTCGGGCTGCCCCATGCGCTACACCATGAAGAATGTCGGCGCGGACCATCTGAAGGGTTCCCCCATCTTCGATCTCGATAATCGCGGAAAAAAGGGCCTTGCCATCGATACATCGAAGCCAGAAGGCGTCGAGGCCGTGAAGCGGCTCGTGAAGGATGCGGACGTATTCATCACCAATGTCCGCCCCGGCGGGTTGGAGCGCGCAGGCCTTGATTATGAGAGCCTGAAGGCCATTAACCCCCGCCTCGTCTATGCGAGTGTCACAGGCTACGGCCTTGAAGGGCCGGATCGCGACCGCCCCGGCTTCGACATTGCCGCCTTCTATGCCCGTTCGGGCGTTGGCTGGTTGCAGACAGTGAAGGGCAAGGAGCCCGTTACGCTGCGCACCGGCATTGGCGACCACACCACCAGCATGGCGACCGTCAGCGGCATCCTCGCCGCGCTGGTCGAGCGCCAGAAGACGGGCACGGGCCGCCTCGTCGAAGCCTCGCTGCTCCGCGCAGGCATCTATGCCGCAGGCTCGGACACTGCCGTCCAGCTTCGTTATGGCAAGCTCGGCTCCACCAAATCGCGCCATGAAGCGCTGATGCCGATCAGCAATTTCTTCCAGACGAAAGATACATGGATCGTCATCGTACCACGTCAGGGGACAGTGGATTGGACCGCGGTCTGCCGCGCCATTGGCAAGCCGGAGATGGAAACCGATCCGCGCTTCGACACGCCAAAGAATCGTCGCGCCAACGCGGCTGAGCTTGTGGATATTCTCGATGCCGCCTTCATCCAGCATGATGTTGAATATTGGCGCGAGAAGCTCGATGCGGAAGACATCATCTGGGCACCGCTGATGCGCCCCGCTGATGTGTTTGCCGATCCGCAAGCCCATGCCGCCGGTGCCTATGTGAAAGTGCCGGAAGAAGATGGCAGCGGCACCTATCTCTCTCCGGCCTCGCCCGTGCGCTTCCCCGGCTATGATGACACGCCGAAATCCGCGTCGCCCGCTCTTGGCCAGCACACAATTGAAGCTCTAAAAGAAGCCGGGTTCGCCGATGAGGAGATCGAAACTCTCCGCACCGCCGGTGCCATCCGATAGGTTATCAGCAGACGAATATATTCACCCGACATCAGCGACGGAGCGCGCCATGACCGAGAACAGCTATACTCCACCAAAAGTCTGGACCTGGAACCAGGACAAGAACACCAACCGCTTCTCGAACATCAACCGCCCTATCGCTGGCGCGACGCATGAGAAGGAGCTTCCGGTCGGCAAGCATCCTTTCCAGCTCTACTCACTGGCAACGCCCAATGGCGTGAAAGTCACTGTCATGCTGGAGGAGCTTCTGGAGGCGGGCCACAAGGGCGCTGAATATGATGCATGGCTCATCAATATCGGTGAGGGCCAGCAGTTCGGATCGGGTTTTGTCTCCGTCAACCCGAACTCGAAGATCCCTGCCCTGCTCGACCGCTCAACCAACCCGCCGACCCGCATTTTCGAAAGCGGCGCGATCCTTCTCTATCTAGCGGAAAAATTTGGTGGTGCCTTCGTTCCGAAGAATCTGTCGCAGCGCGCCGAGTGCTATTCATGGCTCATGTGGCAGATGGGTTCAGCACCCTATCTCGGTGGTGGCTTTGGCCATTTCTATGCCTATGCGCCCACCAAGATCGAATATGCGATCGACCGCTTCGCCATGGAAGTAAAGCGCCAGATGGACGTGCTTGACCGTCAGCTTGCCGAAAACCACTTCATCGCGGGCAATGAATACACCGTCGCCGATATGGCGATCTGGCCGTGGTACGGCTCACTTGCCAAAGGCGTTCTTTATGAAGCGGCCGAGTTTCTCAGCGTCCATGAATATAAGCATGTGAATCGCTGGGCCGACGAAATCGCCGAGCGCCCCGCCGTAAAGCGCGGTCGCATGGTAAACCGCACATGGGGCGAGCCTTCAAGCCAGCTTCCCGAGCGGCATGATGCGAGCGATTTCGACAAGATCGGAAAATAACACCATCAATCCATCACGGGGTCATACGGCCCCGTGATGGAACGCATCCCTCTCAGGGGCGCGCCGGCACGCCTCTTTCCGGGTCGTGTCGATCCGGCCTGAAAAACATGCCGAGTTGCAGGCTCTCAGCAATCCGTGCCGCCTTCTCCATGAAACGATCCGCCGTATCCGCCTCGCAGATCTCGTCTGTCGTTTCGCGGAAAAGCATCAGCCAGCGGTCGAAATGCTTCGGCGTCACTTGCTTCAGCTTCAGATGCGCAATCATGGGCTGGCCCTTGTAGCGCCCCGTGGTGAGCATCACGCTCGACCAGAAGTCGCACATCTTCAGAAGATGCGGTTCCCAATTATCACCAATGACCCGTTCGAAGATCGGCCCGAGCTCCCCATCGGCACGGATACGCGCATAGAAGCTGCGCACAACCTGCTCGATCTCCCTCTCATTGGTCACATCATCACCATTTGAACCCCACGGCACCCGCGCGCTGCGTGGTCCCAAATCTTCGCGCTCATCCGTCATGATGGCCCTCATAAGGTATATATTAAAACTATCTTATACATGGATCGGTCGGCCGCCATGCGACATTTGGTCGGGTTTTTCAGAAAATGGAAAGGATCAGGCCCGGTGATAGGCGCGGGCCGCGCGCAGATCAACCGCCTCGCGTTCGCGGCGCGCATCACGTCGCTCCCGGGATTCCTCGTTCCGTTCCGTCGCTCCGCTCCGTTCCATCTCACCACCTCGGGCCATCGGGTCGAGTGAGGCAAGAATTTCGACAATGGTGGAAGTGAGCTTGAGTGGCGCGCGGCCAACGCCAGCCGCCGGTGCGGGCGCGCTTCCGCCATGCGTCGCCGCAAGGATCGCCCCACGCGTCGCATAATTGCGGCGCGCGTCACCACCTGAAGGCTCCGGTACTGCCGACCGGCCAACAGGCTTCTGCGGCACAGGCCGGTTTGCTGCATCGGCAAGGCGCGTCGTATCCACCCCCTCATGCTTCGAGACGAGGTTGCGATAAACCTCCTCCGCGCTCCGGGGCGTGCCATCCTTCTGATAGAAGATCGGGCGGTTTGCTGCCGCTGCTGCGGGGAAGAGAAGATCAGCCCGCATGTCGGGCGTCTCTTCCGCCGCCGTGATGAGCTTCGCCGCGCCCCCCGCGCCCAGGAAGTGAGCCATGTAAAGCTCGCCCTCACCCGCGCTCCGCCCCAATCGATTCTCAAGGAGTGACGCGCTCTCCTGCGTATAGGCTGCGGCCATCAGCGCCGACACATGAGGATCATTCCGAAGGGCAAGAATTTCCGCCCCTTGGGCAGCATTTTCCACATGAAACCGCCCCTGCGGTGTGGTGCTGATCTTCGCCGCTTCAGCAGAAAACCCCAGTTCCGCCCCATACTTTTTCAGCGTGCCGAGCCAGCTTTGTTCGGTAAACTGAAATAGCCCACATGCGCTGGAAGTCTTTGATTTTGCATCACAATCAAGGCTCGACTCGCGCATCGCCGTCTTGAGAAGATAGTCGAACTCCACGCCTGTACGCTGGCTCGCGGCCTGTAGCGCAGAGGCGATTGTCGGCTGAATGGCAATGTTTTCGACGAAGCTCATGGAGGCCGCTTCCTTTCATTTGCAAGAAAGATCGCAAGCCTCATGCCAGTGCAATCGCGTTCCACCTCGCGGAAACCTCGCGTTTTTCACGCGCTTTTTCGGCGCCCCGCGATAAGC
>JBAYOU010000220.1:0-4003 GCA_041678065.1 Parvibaculum sp.
CCTTTCCCTTAGTGTCCGCCAAATTCAACGGGAAACCGGATTTTTCCGCGCGGAGCTTCACGCACCGCGCTGGTTGCTTACGGTCTGGTCCCTCCCCCGGAGTAGCCATTATGGTTGTGACGACCAAAGCCGCCACGGAACGGCGCGAGCCTCAAGCCTCGCAATGTTCCGGGGAGGAGTCGTCATGAGCACTACGCCATCCACCACCGAGACACCCCTTCCGCCGCCCGAAACGAGAGCCAAGCCCATGACCGCCACCGACGCGCCGACCGCCCTTCTCATCCTGAAGGACGGAACGGTTCTTTCGGGGCGTGGCATCGGTGCAACGGGTAATGCGGTTGGCGAGGTCTGCTTCAACACCGCCATCACCGGCTATCAGGAAATCCTCACCGACCCTTCCTATGCTGGGCAGATCATCACTTTCACCTTCCCGCATATTGGCAATGTGGGCGTGAATGACGAGGATGCGGAAACCTCGAACCTCGCTTCCGCCTCCGGCGTGCGCGGCACGGTGATCCGGGCAGACATCACCAACCCGTCCAACTACCGCGCCGCCCAGCATCTCAATGACTGGCTGAAGACGCGCGGCATTGTCGGCATTTCAGGCGTGGATACGCGCGCCCTCACGCGGCGCATCCGCGAAAAGGGCGCGGTGGACGGCCTCATCGTCCATGACCCCTCCGGCAATTTCGACATTCCCGCCCTTCTCGAAAAGGCGCGTGGCTGGCCGGGCATGGTCGGTCTCGACCTCGCCAAGGAAGTGACCTGCGGCCAGTCCTATGTCTGGAAAGAAGCGCCCTGGGAATGGGGCAAGGGCTATTCGGAAGGTGAGGCGCTGAAGCACCGCGTCGTCGCCATCGACTATGGTGTCAAGCGCAGCATCCTGCGTTGTCTCGTCAGCGCGGGCTGCGAAGTGACCGTCGTCCCTGCCGAAACCAAGGCAGAAGACATTCTCGCGCTGAATCCCGATGGCGTGTTCCTCTCGAACGGCCCTGGCGACCCGGCTGCAACCGGCGAATACGCCGTGCCGGAAATCCGCAAGCTCGTCGATAGCGGCAAGCCCGTTTTCGGCATCTGCCTTGGCCACCAGATGCTCGCCCTCGCGCTTGGCGCGAAGACGGAAAAGATGCATCAGGGCCACCATGGCGCGAACCATCCGGTGAAAGATCACACGACCGGCAAGGTCGAGATCACCTCGATGAACCACGGCTTCGCCGTCTCGCGCGAAAGCCTGCCGGAAAATCTCGAAGAAACTCACGTCTCTCTCTTTGACGGATCGAATTGCGGCATCCGCCTGAAAGGCAAGCCGGTCTTCTCCGTCCAGTACCACCCGGAAGCCTCCCCCGGCCCGCGCGACAGCCACTATCTCTTCACGCGCTTCGTGAAGATGATCGAGGGGCGGGAGTGATGGCGGACAGCCTCACCCGAAACCAGATCGTCATGGCCCGCTTCATGCCGGCCGTGACGCCGATAGTTGGTCAGCTTCTTCATTCTATTCTTTCAGCCGGTAGCCGATAGCCATGCCCAAACGTACAGACATAAAAAGCATTATGATTATCGGCGCGGGGCCGATCATCATTGGTCAGGCTTGCGAGTTCGACTATTCCGGCACGCAGGCCTGCAAGGCGCTGAGGGAAGAGGGTTACCGCATCATTCTGGTAAACTCCAACCCGGCGACGATCATGACGGACCCGGAACTGGCGGACGCAACCTATATCGAGCCGATCACGCCCGAGATCGTCGCGAAGATCATCGAGAAGGAGCGTCCGGATGCGCTGCTGCCCACAATGGGCGGCCAGACCGCGCTCAACACCGCGCTCGCACTTGCCGATATGGGCGTGCTCGACAAATTCGGCGTCGAAATGATCGGCGCGAAGCGCGAAGCGATCGAGATGGCCGAAGACCGCCAGCTCTTCCGCGATGCGATGGACCGCATCGGCCTTGAAAGCCCGCGCTCGCGCGTGGCGCACAATATGGAAGAGGCGCTGGAAGCGCTTGAGCTTGTCGGCCTGCCCGCCATCATTCGTCCCTCCTTCACCATGGGCGGAACGGGCGGCGGCATCGCTTACAACAAACAGGAATTTGCCGAGATCATCGAAAGCGGTCTCGACGCAAGCCCTGTCAATGAAGTGCTGGTCGAGGAAAGCGTTCTCGGCTGGAAGGAATATGAGATGGAAGTCGTCCGCGACCGCGCGGATAACTGCATCATCATCTGCTCCATCGAAAATGTTGACCCGATGGGCGTGCATACCGGTGACTCGATCACCATTGCGCCTGCGATGACGCTCACCGACAAGGAATATCAGGTGATGCGCAACGCCTCCATCGCGGTGCTGCGCGAGATCGGCGTGGAGACGGGCGGCTCGAACGTGCAGTTCGCCGTGAACCCGAAAGATGGTCGCCTCGTCGTTATCGAAATGAACCCGCGCGTGTCGCGCTCCTCCGCGCTTGCCTCCAAGGCGACCGGCTTCCCCATCGCGAAAATCGCGGCGAAGCTCGCGGTCGGCTACACGCTCGATGAACTTCAGAACGACATTACCCGCGTGACCCCGGCAAGCTTCGAGCCGACCATCGACTATGTCGTGACGAAGATCCCGCGCTTTGCCTTCGAGAAATTCGCAGGCGCCGAAAGACTTCTCGGCACCGCCATGAAATCTGTTGGCGAAGCGATGGCCATTGGCCGCACGTTTCAGGAGAGCTTGCAGAAAGCGCTGCGCTCCATGGAAACGGGCCTCACCGGCCTCAATGAAGTCACCGTGCCCGGCATGGGCGAAGGCGACGACAAGAATGCGATCCGCGCCGCACTTGGCCGCCCGACGCCTGACCGTCTGCTCGTCATCGCACAGGCGCTGCGCCTCGGTGTCGATCACGAACAAGTCCGCGCTTCCTGCTCCTATGATCCCTGGTTCATCGAACAGCTTCAGGAAATCGTGGATGCGGAAGAAGCCGTGCGCCAGAACGGCCTGCCCAAGACAAAGGCTGACATGCGCGCGCTGAAAGCACGCGGCTTTTCTGACGCCCGCCTTGCGGAACTTTGCGGCATGGATGAGGAAGCCGTGCGCAAGACACGCCGCGACCTTGGCGTGCGCCCCGTCTATAAGCGCATCGACACCTGCGCTGCGGAGTTCGAAAGCCTGACGCCCTATATGTACTCGACCTATGAAACGGATTTCGCAGGCAATGCCGATTGCGAAGCCGAACCCTCCGACCGCAAGAAGGCGATCATTCTTGGCGGCGGGCCGAACCGCATCGGCCAGGGCATCGAGTTCGACTATTGCTGCTGCCATGCCGCCTTCGCGCTTGAAGAGATCGGCATCGAAAGCATCATGGTGAACTGCAACCCGGAAACCGTTTCGACCGACTACGACACCTCCGACCGCCTCTATTTCGAACCGCTCACCGCTGAAGATGTGCTTGAGCTGATTGATCTAGAACGCTCGAAGGGCACACTTGCCGGCGTTATCGTGCAGTTCGGCGGCCAGACACCGCTCAAACTCGCAAACGATCTCGAACGCGCGAATGTGCCGATCCTCGGCACCTCGCCCGACGCCATCGACCTTGCCGAAGACCGCGACCGCTTCAAGGCGCTGCTCGAAAAGCTCGACCTGAAGCAGCCGCCGAACGGTATTGCCCGCTCCGCCGCCGAAGCCAAGGCGATTGCCGAGAAGATCGGCTATCCCGTCGTTATCCGCCCCTCTTATGTCCTGGGCGGACGCGGCATGGAGATCGTGCGGGATGCCAACCATCTCGACCGCTACATCAATGAAGCGGTGATCGTGTCGGGTAAAAGCCCTGTGCTGATCGACTATTATCTGCGCGACGCCATCGAAGTCGATGTGGACGCGCTGTGCGACGGCAAGGACGTCGTGATTTGCGGCATCATGGAGCATATCGAGGAAGCGGGCGTTCACTCCGGTGACAGCGCCTGTTCGCTCCCGCCCCACTCCCTGCCCGCCGAAACCATCGCCGAGATCGAACGCCAGACACGCGAAATGGCGCTCGC
>JBAYOU010000221.1:0-3996 GCA_041678065.1 Parvibaculum sp.
AAGGAGGCCGCCGACCGGATCTGTGCCCAGCACATTGCCAAGCACACCGTCATTCCCCGTGACACCAAGGCCGCCTGTGCCGCCTCCACCGCCACCGCCACCGGGAGAGGTGATGCTGGTGACAATGCCGCGGCTGGCGCTCCCTCCGACTTCCGATGACATGGCAATCTTGTCAGCGCAGCCCGCAAGGCCCAGACAGATCACAGAGGCAACAAGAACTCGTCCCGACATGGCTTTCTCCCTCACCCTCCGATTCCGGCATGGCGCGAGGCCATCACCGTTTTCAGCCCTTTCTTTTTAGGGGAGTGGTTCGCAATAGCGTGTCGGCTTATGTCCTTTTGTGTGCGCGACCTTAACAAAGGTTCATTTAGGGTTTTCCATGGTGCGTGTGCGGAAGATTTCGGATTAATCCTCCGCTAACATCTCGGATGCCTAGATAGGCTCCATGCCTGATATGGTGCGAACGGCGGACAAGCTCTGGAGGAAAGCATGACGCGGCTGTCTCTACCCCTTCTCCGGCGTTTTGGAAAAGATGAGGGCGGCGTCATTTCAGTGATGGGCGCAATGATGCTGCTCCTCGCGCTTGCCGTTGCAATGATCGTGGTGGATACGGGCGCGCTTCTCTATGCAAAGCGTGAGCAACAGGCCGCAACCGACGCCGCCGCGCTTGGCGCCGTGCGCCAGCTCGACAATGCGCAGGCGACGGCGGAAGCGATATTCAGCCTCAATGACTATCGGACCGGAAATGTAGATGCGCGCGGTATCTATTATGTGTCCGATGCCTCACGCGCGCCAGATGCCCGATATTTCGAGATTGGAGAAACAGCGAGTGATGGAACGCCGGTGAGCGCCGCCAACATCAATGCGGTGCGCGTCCGACAACTGACAGACTCCCCCACCTATTTCGCGCGACTCTTCGGCTTTGGCGACATGACGCAGATTGAGACGGTCGCCGTGGCGACTTTGAACAAGTATGTGTCTTTCTCCGCGGGAACGAGGATCGCCTCGCTGAATGGAGGGCTCGCCAATCAGGTGCTCGGTGGGCTGCTTGGAACAACGCTCAACCTTTCGCTGGTTGATTACAACGCTCTGGCAGGCACGAATATTGGCGCACTTGCCTTTCTTGATGCGCTAGCCGCTGAAGTGGGCCTTGATGTCGGCTCGGGCACTTATGGCGATCTTCTCGGCACGACCGTCACGGTGGGAGATATTCTTGATGCGGCAATCGATGTGCTGAATGGCGAGACGGCCACCGGCAACCCTTCCGTCGCCAAGGTCGCACTGCAATCGGCGCTCGGTTCGGTGCGCAATGCAAGCGTGCCTGTGAACCAGCTTCTCGACGCCACGCCTTTCGTGAACCGCACCATCGGCTCTGTTCAGTCTGCTGTCGGAAATGACATTCCCTACAATGTCTTCGATCTTTTGTCTGGTAACGCAATGATCATTGGTACAGGCAAGGCTGTTGGCTTCAACACGAATGTGAATGTGGGATCACTCGCGTCCGTATCCGGCACGATCAGCGTCGGCGAACCCATGGCGCATATGGCTGTTGGCAAGGTTGGCGACAGTGTGCAGACGACGGAAGTGGATGTTCAGCTATATGCCAGCATCAACGCAAACATCGTAGGGCTTGTCGGTACGAATGTTAACCTGCCGATCTTTATCCGGGCCGGATCCGGCATTGCCACCATTCGCGAAATTCCCTGCGGGCAGGGTTCGCATGTGATACTGGGCGCTAGCACGGGCGCGGCGACCATTCGCATCGAAGATGCGGGCAACGCGAGGCCGGAGATTGCGCGGATTCAGGCGCGCCTTCTTCCTCTCACCCCAGTTATTCCCGTTCTGGCCGTTCATGCAACGGGGCAGGCATCTCTTGCACAGGGTGAAGAAGTGCCGGTGATTTTTTCTGAAGCCGACGTTCTCAACGGAACTCCCCGAACGGTTTCTTCTCCCGTTTCTCTATTTTCGAGTCTCGGAAGCAGTATTGATTTTGAACTGGAAGCACTTCCCGGCGCAGGCGCTCTTTCAACGCTACTGAACCTGCTGACATCGCTCATCAGCAGTGTTACCTCGGGTCTCCTCTCATTGATCCTTGGTATTCTCACGCCTCTTGATGAAACTCTTGATTCCGTTCTCGCATCGCTAGGTGTTTCGCTCGGCGAGATGGACATGATCGTTCACAGTGCCAAGTGCAATGCGCCGGCGCTGGTAGGTTAAGCAGCTTATGAGCAGGCGCTACGTGTCCGTCACCTCCTCATTCTGAAGCAGAGAAGCAGATGCGCGCAGTGATCTATGATGATGATGATGACCTCGCCCAGGAATGCGCGGAAGCATTGCGCATGCGGGGCTATGAGACGCGGACGCGAAATGAGGAGCCGGATTTTGCCGTGCTGCTGGAAGAGTTCGCGCCTGATCTCATCCTGCTTGATGTTCACATGCCTGATTTCAACGGCGTCGAGGCACTGCTGATGCTTGCGAAGAGTGCACGCAAGACGGAGACAGCCGTGATCCTCATGTCGGGCGCGCATGATGGCTTGCTTGAGACAGGCCGCGCGCTTGGCGAAGCGCACAATATTCGCCTGCTTGGCACATTGAACAAACCCTTTGCGTTGCAGGCGCTCGATCGGTTGCTTCAGAACCTCCCCGCCAATGCGCCCACTTCTTTTTCCGGTAGCGCCCACAAAACTCGACATTGATGTCCCGTGGGGGAACGCCGGGATTTACCCGTGGTTAAACCCGATGGCGTTTCATGGTTCTCACGGTGCGCGGTATCGGCCGCGCGCTCATGCGAGGACAGAAGATGCGTGCCTGTGTGCTAGTGGCAGATGACGACCCCATCCAGTTGCAGGAAATGGCTGAGTTTCTGCGCGCGCGCGGCTTCGACGTTATCGAAGCATCGGACGGCCATGAAGCAATTGGGATGATTACCCGGATGCGTCCGCGCGCGTTGATGCTGGATGTCAACATGCCGGGATGGGACGGCGTGCGCGTGGCCGAAGCGGCGCGCGGCCTCGACCACAAGATCGTGACCATTCTGATGACGGGTGAAGCAGAGAAATATGACTATGCGAGCCTCGCCGATTGCGGTGCGGTCGCCGTTTTTCGAAAACCGGTGCCTGTGGCGCATATCACCGGCTTCCTGCAAAACGCACTTGGCCGCAGCAACGCCGCCTGAGGTCGCTCTCGCACTAGCACTGCCCTGCCTCTTTTTCCAGATCGCGAAGCAGCGTTTCGAGCCGTTCCATCATCTCCGGCCTGTCGGTCTTCATCGCTTCGATCCGCCGTAACATGCTCTTCGCTGTCAGGTAAGCGACATTGTAACGACGACTGACCTGCGAAGCGGTCAGAGTGCGGTTCGCAATATGGGTTAGGTGATAGAACTTCACCCAGACAGACACAGGCAGGCGCGAGCGATGGAGATGCGTGCCGGATGTGACGCTGTACTGGCAGCGACGACAGGCCTTGCATGTCCAGAGCCCCGGCCTTGTGCTCAACCGGCTCGCCGCATTCTTCGCGCCGCAACTCGGGCAGACCGGACCTTCCGGCCAGCGCGCCCGCTCCAGCAGAGCGCGGCTCATTTCCTCGGATTCCAGCATGTCTGCCACGGCGCGCGGCCGCTCGGACCGATGCTCGTTCCTGCTGAAATGACGTTCCGGATAAGCCTCATGAACCATTGTCACCCGCCTCTTTGTCACCGCACCCATGCGAAGTCGCCGCCCGCTCCCGGCTGCAAAAGCGTGAATGCGCTGGCAAACGCCGGACATTCACACAGCCGGTGACCAAATCTTCGTTTGGACACCGCGCAAGTCATTGGGAATTAGGTCGAATTGTGTAACCGCGGCTCACGCAGGGCGGTGGAGCACAGGGGAAGCTTCACCGGGGCAGACCGGCCAGATGGCCGCCGACAGCCGGAAGGGGACACGGACGCCTTGGTCAAATCAGCTGAAACACACAGTTGTTTGACCCGCCGCTTTGTTCTACCTTGCGCCCGCTTCG
>JBAYOU010000222.1:0-3989 GCA_041678065.1 Parvibaculum sp.
CGACCCGGAAGATTTTGCGACGGACCAGATTACCACCATTTCTTCTGCCGTGCGCCGCGAGCTGGACGAGATGCGTCAGGGACTCGACGCAGCACTGAAACAGGCGGCAGAACTGAGCGAAGTCGTCGCCCGCGAGGTAGAGGAAATCGACCGGGGAACGGGTCGCGCAGAGTTCCGCACCCGGACGATGGAAGACCTGCTCGCACGCCACAAACGCAACCTTGAGGACATCGCAAAAACACTCGGCGGCGAAAGCGACCGCATCGCCCGCTCGATCCGCGAACAGGCTGAAACGGTACGCGGCATTGCAGGCACCGCAAGTGAAGACCTTGATGCTGCCTCGAAGCGCATGGCGGAGCAGGCAGAAACCCTTGCCCGCACCAGCGAGGCAGCGCGCGCAGGCGCCGACCAAACCGTCGCGATGCTTGATCGTCAGTCCTCGCGTCTCGAAGTGGTGGCAACGTCCGCCCTCTCCAAGGCCGATGAACTCGGCAAGAGCTATGAGCGACAGCGCGACACACTGGCCGAAGCCGCCGACCGGCTTGAGCAGGAATATGATCGTCTGAACAGCGTGTTCGAAGCCCATCGCGACAGCATGGGCGAAGCGGACAAGACGCTTGCCCATCACACGGCAGAGATCAACCGCGCTGTCGCAAGCCTCCGCGCGGGCCTCGACACGACATTCGAAGCGGCAGCCGCCCGCGCCGTCGCGCTCCGCGAAAGCATCGCAGACGAAATTCGCCGTGGCGCGGAGGAAGCTGCTGATGCTTCCACTTCCGTCAGCCGCTCGGCCGGTGCTGCAACGCGCGCCATTGGCGTAACCGTGGATGAGTTGAAAGCGGCCTCAACCGCGCTCTCGACTGACGTGACGCGCGCTGCGAATGAAGCAATCTCCGCGACAACGGAAAAGCTCACCTCGGCCACCGCTTCACTCAACCGCGAACTCACCCTTGCTTCTGAAAAGCTCGCCAGCGAGATCGGCGGCAAGACAGAGGAGCTGCGCTCGCTCGCCCAGACCACAGTCACGGAAGGGGAAGCCGCAGCAGAACGCTTCAGCGCCGCGATGATGCGCCTTGGCGGCACCGCACGCGATGCAGGCCGCGCCCTTCACGCGGCAACGGATGAACTGGCCGAGCGCATCAATGATCTGCCGCAGGAAGCAGCCAGCAGCGCGGAAGCCCTTCGCGGCGTATTGGAAGAACAGATTTCGGCGCTCGCAACCATTGCAGAAATCGTGGTGCGCCATGCGCGATCGCTTGATCGATCCGTGGATCACCGCCCCGCAGCGCCGCGGCGCGAGGCAGAGCTCCCCCGACCCCTCGCCTATCGCGATATCGGGCCAGACCTCGGCACACCCGCACCGCCGCAAGGTGAACGGCGCTGGGGCATGTCCGATCTGCTGGCTGCAGCGGAGCGGCGCGGCGAACATCGCGACGCGCTTCATCGTGCCAGCGAACAGGATTTCCAGCGCGCGTCGCTTCAGGTTATCGAGACGCTGCAAGCTCTTGCCATTGATCTTGATCGGGCATTGGAAGAAAGCCCGCCGCCGGAGCTTTGGCGCCGTTATCAGGCCGGTGAGCGTCATGTTTTTACGCGCCGCCTCTACAACATGGCAGGCCGTGAACTCTATGACCGCATTGCGCAGAAATATCGCAAGGACAGCGAGTTCCGCGCCCATGTGGATCGCTTCATTGCGAGCTTCGAAGAGTTGCTCGGCGCTGCCACCGTGCGCGACCGTGACAATATCCTGGTCGAGACATACCTCACCTCGGATACGGGCAAGGTCTATCTCATTCTCGGTCAGGCCATCGGCAAGCTGAACTGAAACTCAGCGCGCCGAGGAGGCGGTTTGTGACCGGGTGAAAGCCCAGTCAGAAACTTCGGTCAACACCGTGCCAAGCGCGGCGTCATAGGCGGCGATGACATTTGCCATGCCGCTGCCCGCTGGCGCTTCTGCCGAAAACTCTCGTGATGCGATGATCGAACGATCACGCGCCCGCAACAACCGCACATAGAGCGCAACGCGCACTTTCGTCGTCTCCTGTCCAAAACCGGCTGCGGCCTCGCGATAGGCGGCAAAGGAGCGAATGTCACCGACAAGCGCGAGATCCATCCGCGCATTGCTGCCGGGACCGATGACCGCAGGGAAACGCCCCGAGCTCGCAATTGTCTCCACCAGCAAAGACGCGATCATGCGCGGACTGCGGTCGCTCCAGCGGGCATTCGCATAGTAAGCAATCTCGTTTTCGCTCGGCTGGAAGACAATGCGCGTCGTGTCGAGTGCGGCAGGCGCGGAGAACTCTTCAACCACAAGCTGCCCGGCTGCCTGCCCCCCCGTCTCCGCCAAAACGGCAGGCGCCTTCAGAGTGTACAAAGACGGTGCTGGCCCACTGCCAATATCGGCTATGGCACAGGCGCTGAGCGGCACAATCGCCACGGCGAGAAACGCGTGGCGTATCCATTTTCCAAGCATGACGCCCACCATTATCTCGCCTCCACTTCAGGCACATTATTGCCTACCAGAAACCGGCCCGGATCATCCCCCGCCCGTGTCGCGATGCGGTCGAGCGAGGTCACGAGCGCGCGCGTCTCGGAGACGAGTTGAGGCAATTGCGCAAGGCCCGCACCGATCCCCGGCCCGCTCTGCTTCAGAATGGCATCAAGCTCTTCTGCCACTTCACGATAGGCGCGGGCCGCCTCCCGTGCGTCACTGAGAAAGACGCGCACATCTTCCTTCATCAACTGGTCTGCACTGCGGCTGAAGCTGTTGAGATGTACAGAAGCTTCTGAAAGCTGCTTCAGCGCGATCTTCACATCTTCCGAACTGTCCGCCATCGCCTTCGACATGATGGCGACATTCTCAAGCGTTTCAGTGACCGTCTGTTGATTTTCCAGTACCAGCCGGTTCAACTCCTTGAGCAGATCATTCGCGCTTTGCAGCGTCTCCGGCCCGCTCTTCAACAAATCTTGCAAAGTGGAAGGCGCTGCCCGGATGACCGGATAGTCCTGCCCGGGCACTGCAATCAGATCGTCTGACTCCGGACTACCGCCCGTAAGCTGAATGAAGGCAACACCAGTGAGTCCTGACAGTTCGAGTTGCGCAACCGAGTCGACCTTTACCGGCGTTCGCGCATCAACCTCAATGATTGCGATGACCTTGTTTGGATTGCGCTCCATCAGATAGAGGTCCGTCACCTTGCCTACCGGCAAGCCATTATATTGCACGGCACCCGACTCCGAGAGGCCCGATACCGAGCCTTCGAAGATGATCTTGTAGTATGCGAATTGCCGGTTGAGCTGTACTCCGCTCACCCAGAGCAGGATGAGGAAGATGCCGACAATCGTTGCGATGGTGAACGCACCGATCAGGACATTGTTGGATTTTATTTCCATGGCCGTTACTTGCCTGAAAAGGCCGCGCGCGCGCGAGGCCCGTGAAAATACTCGTGAACCCAAGGGTGGTCACTATGCATCATGTCTTCGATCGTTCCGATGAGGATAACATGCTTCTCGGCCAGCACCGCGATCCTGTCGCAGGTCGCATAAAGCGTGTCGAGGTCATGTGTCACAAGGAAAACGGTGAGGCCCATCGTCTCCTTGAGATCATTGATCAATTCATCAAAAGCGGCAGCGCCTATGGGATCAAGCCCTGCTGTCGGCTCATCGAGAAAGAGAATTTCAGGATCGAGCGCAAGCGCACGAGCAAGGCCTGCTCTCTTTCTCATGCCGCCGGAAAGTTCGGACGGATAGAGATCACCTGCCGTATCGCGAAGCCCCACCATCGCTATTTTCATTGCGGCAAGCTCATCCATCAGTTCCTGTGACAGATTGAGGTGCTCACGATAGGGAACCTGAATATTTTCAGCGACAGTGAGCGCAGAGAAAAGTGCGCCGTCCTGAAAAAGCACGCCCCAACGCTGCTCATGCAGACGCCGTTCTTCTTCGGGGAGCGTCGAGAAATCGATACCGAACACGCGAACACGACCGGC
>JBAYOU010000223.1:0-3985 GCA_041678065.1 Parvibaculum sp.
CTTCCAGTCCGTGATCGGTCGCGAGACAAAAGCGCAGATGATGGAACGTGAAGGACGTCTGCCCGATTCCGTCGTGGCCTGTATCGGTGGCGGCTCCAATGCGATGGGGCTTTTCCACCCCTTCCTCGACGATCCCTCCGTGAAGATTTATGGCGTGGAAGCAGCCGGCAAGGGCATCGAGACGGGCCAGCATTGCTCTTCGCTGAAGGGCGGCGAGCCGGGCGTGCTGCATGGCAACCGCACCTATCTGCTGCAGGATGAAGACGGCCAGATTCGTGACGGCCACTCCATTTCGGCGGGGCTCGACTATCCGGGCATCGGGCCGGAACATGCCTGGCTCAATGATACGGGGCGTGCGGAATATGTTGCCGCGACGGATCAGGAAGCGCTCGACGCATTCCAGCTCTGCACCCGACTTGAAGGCATCATACCGGCGCTTGAACCTGCGCATGCGCTTGCCTTCGTCACCAAGATTGCGCCCGAACTGCCGAAGGATCATCTGATGGTGATGAACCTTTGCGGACGCGGCGACAAGGATGTGTTCTCTGTTGCGGAATATCTGGGGGTGTCGCTGTGACCACGCGGCTCGAAAAGCGTTTCGCCCGGCTGCAGGCGGAAGGGCGCGCAGCTTTCGTAACCTTCACCACGGCGGGCGACCCGGACCCGGAGATCTGCTTTGAAATATTGAAGGGCCTGCCCGCTGCGGGCGCCGATGTGATCGAACTTGGCATGCCCTTCACCGATCCGATGGCGGACGGCCCGGCCATTCAGGCCTCCTCTCTGCGGGCGCTCCGCAACGGCATGACGGTGCTGAAGACACTCGATCTCGTGCGCCGCTTCCGCGAGAACGACAATGAAACGCCGATCGTGCTGATGGGCTATTACAACCCGATCTATCACATGGGCGTGGAAACCTTCCTCATCCGTGCGCGCGAAGCCGGTGTTGACGGTCTTATCGTGGTGGATTTGCCGCCGGAAGAAGATGACGAGCTTTGCGTGCCGGCCCTTCATGCGGGGCTCAATTTTATCCGCCTTGCAACGCCGACAACCGATGACAAGCGCCTGCCCGCCGTTCTCGCGAATACGTCAGGCTTTGTCTATTACGTCTCGATTACCGGCATTACAGGTTCGGCAAGTCCGCAGGCGCAAAATGTTGCGGAAGCGGTGGCGCGGATCAAACGGCACACGCCGCTGCCCGTTGCAGTCGGCTTCGGCATCAAGACACCCGAACAGGCAGCCGCCATTGCCCGCGCGGCAGATGGCGCTGTGGTGGGTTCGGCGATCATCGACCAGATCGCCCGCGAACTCGATGAAAACGGAAAGGCGAAGCCGGGCGCGGCCGCGCGCGTTCTCGCCTTTGTTCGCTCGCTCGCAGATGGCGTTCACAATGCCCGCGCGGCAGCGGCGGAATAAGGGAGACGGGAGATGAACTGGATCAATAATGTCGTGCGTCCGAAGATCCAGAGGGTCTTCACCAAGAAGCAGCAGGCGCCAGACAATCTCTGGCACAAATGCACTTCTTGCGGCGAGATGATTTTCCACCGCGATCTCGATGCGGCACAGCGCGTTTGCCCGGCCTGCGACCACCATATGCGGATCGGCACGAAAGAGCGTTTCGCAGCGCTGTTTGATCGCGGCGAGTATCAGCTTGTCGATGTGGGACAGGTTGTGCTCGATCCGCTGAAGTTTCGCGACCAGAAGAAATATCCCGACCGCCTGAAGGAAGCCCGCGCCAAAACCGGCCGTGATGACGCGGTGATCGTCGCGCACGGACCGCTTGATGATGTTGAAACCGTGATTGCGGTTGAGGACTTTGCTTTCATGGGCGGCTCGCTCGGCATGGCTGCTGGCGAAGCGATCATCAAGGGCGCGGAAAAGGCGCTGGAGTTGAAGGCTCCCTACATTCTCTTCACCGCAGCCGGTGGCGCGCGCATGCAGGAAGGCATTCTCTCGCTCATGCAGATGCCGCGCACGACTGTTGCGCTGCAGCTTCTGCGCGAAGCGGGTGTTCCCTTCATCGTCGTGCTGACCGACCCGACGACGGGCGGCGTGCTTGCCTCTTATGCGATGCTGGGCGACATCCATATCGCTGAACCGAAGGCGCTGATCGGCTTTTCCGGTCGCCGCGTCATCGAGCAGACGATCCGCGAGAAGTTGCCGGATGATTTCCAGTCGGCAGAGTTCCAGTTCGATCACGGCATGATCGACATGATCGTGCATCGCCACAAGATGAAGGAAACGCTGGCGCGGCTTGTGCGGCTTCTGACGCATCGCCCGCGGAGCCCGAAGCAGGAAAGCGCCAATGTGCCCGCCACTGTGCCGGCGCCTTCGGCACCGTGAGCAGCGACACGCCAGCCAGAAGCGACATCATCCTTGAACGGCTGACGAGGCTTCATCCAAAGCTGATTGATCTGTCGCTTGATCGCACCTGGCGCATTCTCGAAGCGCTTGGCCATCCGGAGCGCTCGCTGCCGCCTGTTTTCCACGTCGCGGGAACGAACGGCAAGGGCTCTGTCTGCGCCATGCTGCGCGCCATGCTGGAAGCGGGCGGCTATGCCGTTCACTCCTACACATCGCCGCATCTCGTGCGCTTCCACGAGCGCATTCGTCTCGCGGGCAAGCCTCATAGCGCCTTCATCGAGGAAGATGAACTCGCAGCGCTGCTTGATGAATGTGAGCGCGCCAACGGAGGCGCGCCGATCACCTTTTTCGAAATCACCACGGCGGCCGCCCTTCTTGCCTTTTCGCGGCACCCCGCTGACGCGCTTATTCTTGAAGTGGGCATGGGCGGGCGGCTTGATACGACCAATGTGGTGGCGAAGCCTGCCGTTACCATCATCACGCCGGTCGATCTCGACCATCAGGCGTTTCTCGGCGACACGCTGAGCGCCATCGCCTCCGAGAAGGCTGGCATTCTCAAGACAGGCGTGCCCAGCGTGATCGGTATGCAGCAAGATGAAGCCCTCATTGCGATTGAACGCGCAGCGGAAAAGACGGGCTCACCGCTCGACATTTACGGACAGGAGTTCAGCGCGCATGAGGAAGCGGGCGCGCTTGTCTATCAGGATGAAGGCGGCTTGCTTGATCTCCCGCTGCCGCGCCTTCCGGGCCGCCACCAGCTTGGCAATGCCGCCATGGCCATTCGTGCCTTGCGCCGTGCGCCTTTTCTGCGGCTTGAACCGAAGGCAATCGCGCAGGGGCTCACTCACGTCGAATGGCCTGCCCGTTTGCAAAGGCTGACGCGGGGACCAATCTTTGAGCATCTGCCGGAGGGAAGCGAAGTCTGGCTTGATGGCGGGCACAACCCCGCTGCGGGCCGCGCCGTTGCGGAGATGATGGCCGACCTCGCCCAACATGACCGCCCGGAAAACCCGCGCCCGCTACAGCTTCTCGCGGGCATGCTGGACACGAAGGACGCGACGGGCTTCTTCGCCGCCTTCCGCGACCTGGCGGCACATGTGGAAACTGTGGCCATTCCCCATGCCGAGGCGAGCCTGCCCGCAGCGCGGCTGGCCGAGATGGCCTCTGGAGCAGGACTTGACACCAATGCCGCGCGCTCGATCGACGAGGCGCTAGAGCGGATCACCATTGCAGCCGGGCGCGCAACGCCGCGCGTTCTCATTTGCGGCTCGCTCTATCTCGCCGGGCACATACTCAGAGACAATTCATAGAAGACGGGTAAAAAAAGGCCGGTGCGAAACCGGCCTTTTCATCCGCTAACGGAAAATATCGTCAGATCGAGCTGTCGATCCATTCGACAATCTTGCCCTTGGGCAGAGCGCCAACCTTGGTGGCCGAAACCTGACCGTCCTTGAAGATCATCAGCGTCGGGATGCCACGTACGCCATATTTGGTCGGTGTATTCGGGTTCTCGTCGATATTGATCTTCGCGACACGGAGCTTCCCGCCATAATCCTTGGCGATCTCTTCAAGGGCCGGGCCGATCTGCTTGCAGGGACCGCACCACTCCGCCCAGAAATCGACC
>JBAYOU010000224.1:0-3959 GCA_041678065.1 Parvibaculum sp.
GGCAGCGACCCGACGATTTTCGGAGAGCATCAGATTATAGGTCCGGCATGCGGCCGATGTTCCCATGATGTCGGGAAATATCGCCTGTGATTCCAGCCATTTGCGCGCCTCGCGCGGCAGTGGTTCGGTGGCGGATCCTGTGCCGATAATCAGAAAATCGAACTCGCCAATAGCCTCGACAATCGGTGCGAGCGACACCGCGCTTGCTTCCGCGATATTCGTGACACTCCAAGGAAAAAGCCCCTTCGGCGTCACGATGATCGAGCCCTCAAAACGCTGCCGTTCCAGCCGAAAGCCACCATTGCCATAAGCATCAATGGGCGGCTGCCCCTCAAAACGCGGCGTCCCGGCCACCGCCTCAGGCCTTGCCTTCTGCCTTGTCCTTCGCGACAGGCGCACCGCCCCATGTGTCGCGCTTGATACCGATAGCCATCAGCACGGGCGCGGCGACATAGATCGATGAATAGGTACCGACAAGGATGCCGAAGATCATCGCGAAGGTGAAAACACTGAGCGCCTCGCCACCAAAGATGAAGAGCGCCACAAGCGCGAGCAGCGTCGTGACCGAGGTCATGATGGTACGCGCCAGCGTTTCGTTGATCGAAAGATCGATGAGTGCCGCCAGCTCCATCTTCTTGTACTTGCGCAGATTCTCACGCATCCGGTCGAATACGACAACGGTGTCGTTGATCGAATAGCTGACAATGGTGAGAAGCGCGGCAATCGTCGCCAGATTGAACTCAAGCTGGAACAGCGAGAAGATCAGAATAGTCGCCATCACGTCATGGATGATCGACAACACGGCACCGAGCGCAAACTGCCATTCAAACCGGAACCAGATATAAACGAACATCGCCCCTACAGCGATGATCACGGCAAGGGCCGCCGAACCGATCAACTCACCGGAAACCTGCGGACCTACAGTCTCGACGCGGCGATATTCCACCTCGGCGCCGAGCTCGCCCTTGATCGCGTCCACGACATATTGGCCGCCGCGCTCTTCCGACTGATCGGCCTGAACACCGACACGGATGAGAACATGGGTGTCGTCGCCAAAGCGCTGGAGCTGAACCTCTCCAATCCCGAGATTGTTGAGCCGGTTGCGCATATTGGCAAGATCCGCCGGACCGTCTGTCTGCACCTCCATCAGCGTGCCACCGGTGAAGTCGATGCCGAAATTGAAGCCGCGGGTGAACATCAGTGCGGTGGCCGCCACGATGATGATGACCGAGAGACCAACCGCGATATGCCGATATTTGACGAAGGGAATCTTCGTATTCGCCGGAACGAGCTTGAGCCGCCACATATTCCCTGCTCCTCCCGGGATTACAATACGATGGTCTTGGGTCGCGTATAACGCGCCCAGACCGCCACGATAAGCCTGTTCACAGTGACGGCAGAAAAGACAGAGGTGACAACCCCGATAGCGAGCGTCACCGCAAAACCGCGAACCGGACCCGCGCCAAGCTGGAACAACACGAGAGCCGTGATGAAGTGGGTAATATTCGCGTCAACAATCGGCGCCATGGCGCGCGTATAGCCCGCCTCCAGCGCCGCGACGACTGATTTCCCGCTTCGCAATTCTTCTCTGATGCGCTCATAAATGAGCACGTTCGCATCCACCGCTGTACCGATGGTGAGCACGATGCCGGCAATGCCCGGCAGCGTCAGCGTGGCCTGAAGCATCGACAGGATGCCAAAGATCAGGAACACGTTGATGAGCAGAGCAATGTTGGCAAAGATGCCAAAAAGCCCGTAGCTCGCCACCATGAAAATGACGACGGCAATGGAGCCGATGATTGCGGCAATACTGCCCGCGCGAATTGAGTCCGCACCAAGACCCGGGCCAACGGTCCGCTCTTCAAGAACCGCAATGTCCACCGGCAGCGCGCCGGAGTTCAGCAAGATCGCGAGGTTGTTTGCGTCCTGAACCGTAAAGTTGCCGCTGATCTGCCCCTGTCCGCCCATGATCGGTTCGTTGATGCGCGGCGCGCTGATGACTTCATTGTCGAGCACGATGGCAAAAGGCCGCCCGACATTATCGCGCGTCACTTCGCCGAACTGGCGCCCACCAATCGAGTCGAAGCGGAAATTCACAACAGGCTCGCCCGTGCGCTGGTCGAAGCCGGGGCTTGCGCTGCGCAGCCGGTCACCGCCCACCATCACACGCCGCTCGACGAGATAGGGAACCTTGGGCTCATCCGCCGAATAGAGAATTTCCGTGCCCGCTGGAACCGTCCGGGTCGCAAGCGCCTGCTGACCCGACATGGCGTTGCTGACAAGGCGGAAGGTCATTTTGGCGGTGCGGCCGAGCAGTTCTTTCAGTTGCTGCGGATCATCAAGTCCCGGCACTTGAACCAGAATACGGTCAGCCCCCTGACGCTGAATGACAGGCTCCGTGGTGCCAAGTTCGTCAATACGACGACGCACCACTTCAATGGACTGGTCAACAGCCTGCTGGAGCTGCGAGAGCTTCGCCGCCTCGGTGACGCTCACCTCGATGCGCTGGCCCGACACATTCACGGTAAGATCGCTTTCCGGCAGGGCCGAGAACTGGCTTGCGGAAACCATGCTCGCAAGCCCTTCAACAGCTTCACGCGCCTTGGCGACTTCTTCCGGCCGCGAAATGCTTACGACGACAGCACCGTTCTGGATGCCAAGGCCAGTATAACCCACACGCGCATCGCGCAGCGCATTGCGGACTTCGCCGACGAGATCCTGCAAACGCGACTGTTCAAGCCCCTTCGTATCAAGGGCGAGCAGCATGTAAGAACCACCGCGCAGATCGAGCCCCAGATTGACCTGCTTGTTGGGCAGCCAGTCTGGCACATTCTCGAGCGAGGATTTAGGGAAGAAGTTCGGAAGCGAATAGGCAAGACCCGCCGCGCATACCAGCGCGATCAGCACCATCTTCCAGCGTTCGAAATAAAGCATCCCGGTCCCTTCCCCCTCCCCGGAGGCCTTGTCTTCTGCTTAAGAAGGCGTGTTGGTGTTGGCCGGAACTGGGTCCGACTTGGAGCGCACTTCAGCCAGCGTGCTCTTCACCACGCGGACGCGCACATTTTCGGCCACTTCCACTGAGACTTCCAGATCATCGACCTTGGTGACCTTGCCAACAAGGCCGCCTGCCGTGACCACCACATCGCCGCGGCGTACATTATTCACCATCTCGCGATGAGCCTTAACGCGGCGCTGCTGCGGGCGCAGCACAAGGAAATACATGATCGCGAAAAGCGCGATGAAGGGAAAAAGCTGGATCAGAAATTCCGTTGCGCCGCCGCCGCCCATATGGGTCTCCTGTGTGTTGCCTGTCGCGCGGCCATACCTGGACACAGGAGCCGCAATTCGCTGATTTGCGCCGGACTATAACGACCGCCAAGCCATTTGCAAACCGAAGCCGAAGGCTTAAACGTCTCTCGCTAATCTTTTGGGCAGAGAGAGTTTTCCGTCTTGCCCGCCCCGGTGCTACGGTGCCGCGACCCGCCATTTTTCGATTGTTTTTCTAAAGCCTGAGCCATGAGCATCAACTCCGATACCGCCTCCCTTCTCACCCGTATCGCCGAGGCCCTTGAGCGACTTTCCCCGCCCGAACCCGCCAATAGCGGATTCGATGCCGCCGATGCGTTTGTCTGGAATGCGGAGACGGGCCGGCCCGTCCCTGTGCCGGAGGTTTCACGGGTCGATCTCTCGCTCATTCGGGGCGTGGACCGGGTGCGCGACATCCTGCTCGACAATACGCGCCGGTTCGCAAAAGGGCTCCCCGCGAATAACACGCTGCTCTGGGGCGCGCGCGGCATGGGCAAAAGCTCGCTCGTCAAGGCCGCCCATGCGGCGGTGAATGCGGAAATGCCGGGCAGCCTCATCCTCATCGAAATCCACCGGGAGGATATTGAAAGCCTGCCGCGCCTCATGTCGCTGCTTCGCAATGAGAAGCGCCGCGCCATCGTTTTCTGCGATGA
>JBAYOU010000225.1:0-3957 GCA_041678065.1 Parvibaculum sp.
CCCTCTTTTGCCTAGCGCGAGAGAGGCATTCAGGTCGGGTTTAGTGAACTTTTGGGGGAGCTTCAGGCGGCACTGCGAAGGAGATCGGAGACGACCCGCTCCAGATCCCTCAATGAGGCACAGGTGATCGCGCGGTCACAATAGGGCGCAAGGCGGCGCATTTCACTGTCGCCCGAATTCCACATGGAGCGCGGCTCAGGGTTCAGCCATATAACGCGCCGCGCACGGGCATGGACCTTCTTCAATATGTCGGCGCGCGGGTCACCATAATTGGAGCGGGCATCGCCGAGAATGAGCACCGTGGTGCGATGGTCGATATCATCCATCGCCAGCGCCTCGAAATCTTCCAGCGAGCGGCCATAATCGGTGGAGCCGCCACCGAAATCACGCAGCGCATAGGCAAGCGCCTGCTCGATTTTCTCACGCTGGAAAAGTTCGGTCGTCTCTCCAAGCTCGCCTGAAAAGGCAAAACTGCGCACATTGGGCAGCACTTCCTGAAGGCTGTAGAGAAACATCAGCAGAAAGCGCGAAACCTGCGCAACGGAGCCGGACACATCGCACACCGCCATCACTTTCGGGCGATCCACTTTGGTGCGCTTCCAGATGGTATGGAACAGCAAACCGTCAAATTCGATATTTGCACGGATGGTACGGCGAACATCCAGCGTACCACGCCGCGCCACCTTCTTGCGGCGGGAGTGTAGCGCGATCAAGCGTTTCGCCATCTTCCGGACAAGTTCGCGCATGATGCGCATATCGGAGCGATCAATATTGGAAAGGCGAACCTTGGAAAGCACTTCCTCGCGAAGCTGCCGGCCCGAATTTGCCGTGAAGATTTCGAGCTGCTTTTCCACATAATCGCGCACCTGCTCGCGCAACTCATCACGGGCTTCGCTCAGCCGCGTCGCCCCTTTTTCATCTTGCGCCCGCTCGCGCCTGTCGATCTCGTCATTAAGGCCATCAAGCCCCATCATCTCCATGATGCGGCGTGTGAACATGCCGCGCTGGGTAAAAAGCCTGATGCGATTGAGGTTCACCTGCCGCGCCGCTTCGGCAAGCGCGATCTGCAACTCGGCCTGATCGCCCCTTTCGAGAAGCGAGACGAGATCGGTGCGGGGTGCGGATGCGTCCCCCTGCCGCTCGCCACCCGTGCCACCGCCTGATGTGGACGAACCACCGGCCTGCTGGCTATCGCCGCCGCCACTGCCGTCTTCGCTTTCGCCGTCACCCTCACCGTCGCCGCCATCCATCTCGGCCGGGTTGCGGTCCTCTTCTTCATCGGGTGGAGGCACCGCAGAGGCAGGACGGTTCTTGAACTGGTCGAAGGCGAAAAAGGAATCAAAGGTTTCGGAAAAGGCCAGCTTTTCATCATCGCTTTTCGCAAGCACCTGCGAAAGCGCATCGCGCAACGTCAGTCGATCGTCGAAGCCGACAAGGTCGATCACATTGCCAGCGTCAATCGACTCGGAAGTCGATACGCGGATATCCGCCGCCCGCAGAGCGCGGATGAAATCGCCAAGGACTTCGCTCATGCGCGCCCTACCCCGCCTGCACGGCCTTCGACAGCAGCGCGTTCACCTCGCCATCGACATTCTCGATATCGTCCTGGAACTTGAGCAGCACGTTGAGCGTGTTGCGAACCATATCGGCATCAAGTTCGCGGGCATGGAGCAGAACCAGCGTCCGCGCCCAGTCGATCGTTTCGCTGACGGCGGGCAGTTTTTTGAGGTCAAGCGCACGCAAGCCCTGCACAAAGGCAACAAGCTGCTTGCGAAGCCGCTCTTCCATCTCCGGCACGCGCGCCGCAATGATGCGCTGCTCAAGATTGCTGTCAGGAAACGGAATATAAAGATGCAGGCAACGCCGCTTCAGCGCATCGCCAATCTCGCGCGTATTGTTGGAGGTGAGGAACACCACAGGCGTGGTCCGCGCCTTGATTGTGCCAAGTTCCGGCACGGAAATCTGATAGTCGGAAAGAAGCTCGAGCAGGAAGGCTTCGAACTCATCATCTGACTTGTCAATTTCGTCGATCAGCAGCACCGCGCCGCCCGGCTCCCACAGCGCCTTGAGAAGCGGACGAGGCTCCAGAAATTCTTCAGCGAAAAACGTGTCATCGAAATCATGCAGCCGCGCCATGGACTCTTTCAGCCCCTTCGCGCCGACCATGAGGTCGCCGAGCTTTTCCTTCAACACCTGCGTGTAGAGAAGCTGCTTGCCATATTTCCACTCATAAAGCGCTTTCGCTTCATCAAGTCCTTCATAGCACTGCAAGCGGATAAGCGGCTTGCCGAGCATTTCAGCCGTCGCCTTTGCAAGCTCCGTCTTGCCGACGCCGGGCGGACCTTCGACGAGAAGCGGTTTTTGCAGCCGCTCCGCGAGAAAGATGGAAGTGGCGATATGCGCATTGCAGATATAGCCGCGCGTTTCGAATGCCTTGCGGATAGCTTCAATATCGCCGACGGCGCTCTTCTCTACGGTCGTCAAAATATTCTGAGAGGCGGTAAGCGCCCCTTCCCTGCGTTCGGTGAATGTCAGTGCGGGCAACCTAGCACAGGGAGGGGAAGGCTGCGCCAGAGCAAAATGGGGCAGCTTGTGCAGAAGCGCGCCCCCCCCTGAACGCAAGTGAACGAGCAGCGTGACGCACCGAAAACCCAGCGTGACGCTACGCCCTTTCAAGCTCGTCGAGCAGCCATTTCTGATGGACATGAATAGCCCCTTCAAGATGACTGAAGCGACCGGCCGTCGCGCTACCGCTCATCAGGCCGCGCTGCACGCCTTCACAGGCCGGCAGATCTTCCAGATGAACCGCATAGGCACCGTCACGAAAGAACTGCTTTCGCGCCTCGACATCCGGCACCTCAAGTGAGGTCGGATGAGCGAGTAGATAAATCGTGAGTTTGAAGCGGTCCACACCCGCGATCTCCATGCGGTACCAGACCACGCTGTCCTCGACCACCGCCAGCAACATGGAGGGGTAGATGTTGAAGACGGAAAAGCCATGCAGCGCATGGTCAGGCAAACCTTCAAGCGGCTTGAACAGCGTCTCACTGCGCGCCCTGTCCTTGCGCGGCATACGAAGCACCGCATAGGGCCCGTCCGACGGTTCATGGAAGGAGGTCGCCGCCGGGTATCTCGGCTCGAAGATTTCCGGGTGAATGGCGAAATGGTGGTAAGCCTCCATGAAATTGTCGACCAGCACTTTCCAGTTATAGGCCTGATCGAACTCGATACGGTCGATCACCTCCATCTCGTCCATCTTCCAAGGCGCGAGTTCCTCTGCCAGCGGCGCAAGTTGCGGGCCGAGCGGTGATGCGTTGCCATCCAGATTGACGAAGATGAAGCCGTTCCAGATTTCCACGGCAAAAGAGGGAAGCGCACAGTCGGCCTTGTCGAAATCCGCTGCCTGCTCCATCAGCGGCGCGGCCATGAGCGAACCATCAAGCGCATAGGTCCATTTGTGATAGGGGCACGAGATGGTACCCGCCCCTTTCGCGCCCTCAAGCAGCATCCAGCGATGACGACAGACGGCAGAAAGCGCACGAACCTTGCCCTCTTTCCCCCGCACAATCAGAAGCGGTTCACCGGCAATATCGATGCGGAAGCGGTCTCCCGGATCAGGTATCTCGCCAATATGGCCAACTGAAACCCAATTCCGCTGAAAGACGCGTTCTTCTTGCTCGAAAATCTCGGGCGACACATAAAAGGCAGGTGGCAGTGTGGAAGCTCGCTCCAGCGGTTGGCAGACATTACGCCGTGCTTCTTCCATCAGCTCTTCTAACGACGGAGCCGTTTTCATGGTTTCCTCCCTTGCCATGATTTTGCACGAGGCTAGGTAGCGGAGCAGGACCAGTCAAATTGAACGAAAAAGCCGCCTCGGGTGTGGCCCGACGCGGCTTTTACATCTCGAAGAGCCCTTGCTTATCCGTGAACAATGACCGGCAGTTCAGTGATACCGCG
>JBAYOU010000226.1:0-3955 GCA_041678065.1 Parvibaculum sp.
CGGCTTTTGCCGCTGGAGGTCGATCTCTATCCCATGCGTGTGACGCAGCAATTCGACGCATGGGAAGAGCAAAGCGAGCGTAAGCGGCACTGGGCGAGCCTGCGCGAGGCGCAGCGTGTGCTCACCGACTCCCGCCTTGCCGATATAGCGATGAAACTGAAGGAACTGGACTGAGTGCTGATCAGAAGGTGATCAGCGTCACCATCAGCAGGTAAAGACCCGCACCGATACCACCAGCGGCAGGCACGGTGACAACCCATGCTGTTGCGATGCCAAGCACATGACGACGGCGCACGAGGCGGCGTTTCTCACGGCTTGCCTGCTTTCTGATCGCCTCTTCCGGGGTGCTGGAGAGCGATTCCGGCTGCGAGGCCTTCGGCTTGGGCGTGCTCGCCTTGTTGGCCCCGATGCGGAGATTGACCAGCTGTTCCCGCAGGAAGCCGACACCGAAGATGCCGCCAATGGCGATATGGGTGGACGAGACGGGAAGACCCAGAGCCGAGGCGATCAGCACGGTGATGGCGGCTGACAGCGCGACGCAATAGGCGCGAGGAGCATCCATCTTGGTGATCTTCTCGCCCACTGTGCGGATGAGGCGCGGACCAAAAAGGGCAAGACCCAGCGAAATACCGATAGCACCGATCAGCAGCACCCAGAGCGGCAGCGCGACATTACCCGTGAAGGCATCACCCGTTTCTGCGGCAGCTACGATCGCCGCAAGCGGACCGACCGCATTCGCCACATCATTTGCACCATGCGCGAAAGAAAGCAGCGCGGCGGCGAAGATAAGCGGCAGGGTGAAAAGCCCTGCGACATGCTTGCGCTTGTTGTCGATCTTTGTGGCGCGACGAGCCACCCAGGGCCGCGTGGCAAATGTGGCGATTACGAAGCCCGCAAGCCCGATGAGCCAGACAACGCTCCTGGGCGGCTGCCAGACATTCGACAACCCCTTGATCACGAAATACATGCCGAAAATGCCGACCATGAGGCCGATCATTACCGGCACCCATTGACGCGCTGCACTGATTCGGTCTTCGCGGAAGAGAACCCGCCACTTCACAAAGGCGAGAAGTGCTGCCGCAATCACACCGCCCATCACCGGCGAGATGACCCAGCTTGCCGCAATGGCACCCATCATCGGCCAATTGATAGAGGCGACACCGGCAGCCGCCACCCCCGCACCAATAACGCCGCCAACTATGGCATGCGTTGTCGAGACGGGTGCGCTGATGAGGGTTGCGAGATGGGTCCAGACAGCCGCCGCAAGAAGCGCTGCCATCATCAGCATGACGAAATTGCGGACCTCCATCGTCGCCTGTGGCTCGATGATACCTTTGGAGATGGTATCCACCACATCGCCGCCCGCGAGAATGGCGCCTGACGCCTCGCAGATTGCGGCAATGAGAAGCGCTGCGCCCAGCGGCAGCGCCCTGCTGCCCACAGCGGGGCCCATGTTGTTGGCAACGTCATTTGCGCCGATATTCAGCGCCATATAGCCGGCAATCACACCGCCGGCGATGACGAAGACACTCAGCGGGCCGACTGGCGCAAGACCGCTCATGAAGAGGAAAACAGCTATCAGGAAAAGCAGCGCAAGGCCCGGAGCGGCGATGGACCGCGACAGGGCGTAAGTCGCCTCTTCCAACCTGCCGACCTTTTTAAGGTCTTTATCGAGCACGCTTTTCGGCACGCATCCCCCAATAGAGCCATTTTCCAGCCAAGCGTTCACTTTGGGGAGGCTTATCATTCCCCAGCGCGCGCGCCTAGCATTTATGACGTTTTTCTGACGCTTGTGTGAAGGTAAATCATTCGGGTGGCAGGAGCGGCCAGTCCACGATCCGGCCTTCCAAATCTTCCATATCCGCTTCATCCTCATAGAGGAACCGTCCGTAGACGGACATGCCAGCCAACCGCACCGCCTCATACTCACCCGAGACCAACGGATGCCACCAAGGCAGGTCCTTCCCGTCCCGCACCAGCCGATAGGCGCAGGAGGGCGGCATCCAGTCTATGTCTTCGAGATTCTTCGGAGTGAGCGTCACGCAGTCCGGCACACGCACCGAGCGATTCGGATAATCGGTGCAGTGGCATGTTTCGGCGTCGAGCAGGCGGCAAGCAATGTCCGTATATTCAATCTCGCCTGTATCCTCATCTTCAAGCTTGATGAGGCAGCACTTCGCGCAGCCATCGCAAAGGCTCTCCCACTCCTCGCGGGTCATTTGATCAAGGCGCTTTACGCGCCAGAAAGGTTCCGTCGTGCCGGTCATTCCTGGACAGAACCCCGCCGCGCCCATTTTGTCAAAGGGAGACAATGCCGCGCCCCTGCTTTGCCCCCGTCCTGCCCTATTCAATGCACAAAGCTCTGAAAGTCTCATTTTGGTCCGGACGAAGCTGGCACGCCACTCGCATGAAACAGCTTAACGATGGACGCCCATAATGGGTCTTGCGAGGCGTTTACCTTGTCTGACAATGATGACATCGATCCGCACTATCCGATGCGCGCGCAACTGCGCCGCGCACAGGAAGCGCGTGGTGCATCGACGGATTCGGGACAGGACGAGCCGAGCCCGAAGGGGGACAAGCGGCGGCGCCGTCACATTGCGCGATGGGCAGGGCTTCTGTCCTTTTCCCTCACAATTTTCGCAGCAGGCTTTGCGGCCCTCGCCTTTCTTACCCTGCCGGATCTCCAGCGGACGCTAGATCGCGGGCAAGTTGAAACGCTGTCGATTCGCGTCATGAACGGGAGCGGCGAAGAAATCGGCCAGCGCGGGCGTCGTACCGCGCCTACCGTGCCGCTTGGCGAAATACCGCCCTATCTCATCAAGGCTGTTCTGGCGACGGAGGATCGCCGCTTCTACGAACATAATGGCTTTGACGCGCGCGGTATAACGCGGGCCATGTGGAGCAATATCAAGGCGCTTTCTTTCGTTGAAGGCGGCTCCAGCATCACGCAGCAGGTAGCAAAAAATCTCTATCTGGATAATCGTCGCACCCTGTGGCGCAAGGCGCAGGAAGCGTTGATCACCATGTGGCTCGAAAACAATCTGAGCAAGGAGGAGATCCTCACCCTCTATCTGAACCGCATCTATATGGGTGCGGGCAGCTACGGTATGGATGCTGCCGCGCGTTATTATTTCGGTAAATCGGTGCGGGATGTTTCGCTCGCAGAAGCCGCCATTCTCGCTGGCTTGCCGAAAGCGCCCAGCCGCTTTGCGCCGACAAATGATCTTGATCGCGCCCGCGCGCGTGCCAATCAGGTTCTCGACCGCCTCGTTGCATCGGGCAATCTGACCGAGAAGGAAGTTGCAGGCGCGCGCGAACATCCGGCGGAAGTGTTGCCTCACAGCCAGGAAGCTGGCCGCGAATACTTCGTTGATTGGGTGAGTGAGCGGGTGCGCGAACTTCTGCCCGAAACAACGGGACGCATCACCGTTTACACGACACTTGATTCAAGGCGACAGCAGGCCGCGGAACAAGCCGTGCGCAACGCCGTGACCGAAATGGGCGCAGAGCGCAATGTCAGCCAAGGCTCGCTTGTGGCGCTTGGTCCTGATGGCGCTGTACTCGCTCTTGTCGGGGGGGCTTCCTATGTGGAGAGCCAGTTCAACCGTGCGACGCAGGCGAAGCGCCAGCCGGGTTCCGCCTTCAAGCCAATCATCTATCTCGCGGCGCTGGAAGCAGGCTTCACGCCGGATACGCAGGTTGCAGACGAACCGGTTTCGTTTGAGGGCTGGGCGCCACGCAACGCGACGGAGCGCAATTGGGGCACCGTCACGCTCGCTACCGCACTCGCCAATTCGATCAATACCATCACCGTGAAGGTGGGCGAACGCGCGGGCATGGACCGTATCCTCGGCGCGGCCGAAAAGCTCGGCATTGAAGGCCCGCTACCACGCAATCTTTCCATAGCGCTTGGCAGCGCAGAAGTATCGCTTCTTGAACTCGCCTCCGCCTA
>JBAYOU010000227.1:0-3955 GCA_041678065.1 Parvibaculum sp.
GGGCTTTTGCCATCGAAAACGGGAAGCACGATTTCGACCCGGCAGCCCCAAAACACTTCCCGAAGATCAAATTTCTCATGCTGATGCGCGATGAGCGGCTGGCCACCCTCAAGACCCGCTACGACGATGCGACATCGACACTTCATGTCTCGCTCGACGGCAGCCAGGTGCTGGCGGCAAATCTGATGAGCGATGGAGGCCGCAAGGCACTCGAAGATTTCATATCGAGCTATATGGCGAAAGAACTTCGCGGCAGCCCGCGCGTCGTGCATGCGCCGGGTTTTTCCCATTCAGATGCGCCGGCGAAGCTCGTTTCCTTCATCAACATGGCAAGCGTGCGCGCGCTGGAAGAAAAGCTCGGCACACATGTTCACCCGCTACGCTTTCGCGGCAATGCCTATGTCGATGGGCTCGCGCCCTTCGAGGATCATGACTGGGTGGGAAAGCGGTTTCGCGCAGGCGAAGTGGAGTTTGAAGGCGTGTTTCCAACAGAGCGCTGCGCCGCCACTAATGTGGACCCCGAAACAGGCGCGCGGGACATGGAAATACCGAAGACGCTGCTGCAGAACTGGAACAGCGCCAATCTCGGCCTTTACGCCAAAGTAAAATCGCCGGGCACGATCCGGCCCGGCGACAAACTCTCTCTCATCTGACGATGATAGTGCCCGCAGATGCTTATTCTGCGGCGCCGCTTTCCGCAGGCGCTGCATCACGCGGCGCATCGGCCCGCGGGCGGCGACGACGCGGGGCGCGGCGGCGCGGAGCGGCTTCCGTCTCACCCTCCCCAGCAGCGGCAGTGGCGTCACCAGCCGGCGCTGCCTCAGGCGACGCTACTTCAGCGACAGGCGCTTCCTCTTCGGCTGAGGCGGTCTCTATGACGCTGTCACCGCGATTTTCATGACGGTTTTCGTTGCGGCTTTCATTGCGGCTTTCATGGCCATTGCCCGAGGCATAGCCATTCCCATTTTGCTGATGGAAGGGCTGGCCGGGATAGCGAGGCTGCGGGCCTTCGCCTGCAAATTCCTGCTCGACCTCTTCATCCTCATCGGGACGATAGCCAAGATTGCTCTGCTGGCGCTGCTGGCCTTCCTGGCCCTGCTGGGCGGCCATGAGCAGGCGATAATAGTGCTCTGCGTGCTGATAAAAGTTTTCAGCGGTAACCCGGTCGCCGGCGGAAATCGCATCGCGCGCAAGCTGCTGGTATTTTTCACAGATATGAGCCGCGGTACCACGGATCTTCACATCCGGACCATTGCTGTCATAACTGCGATTCGCTGAATGCTGCGGCTTGCGTCCGCGCCCGCGAGAGCGCTTGGAGTTGTTGTTCTGCCCCTGCCTCATCTGCTCTGATTTCTCGCTACTGGTTCAACTCAGGGTTTGTGTCTCAAGGGTCTGCACTCTTTGCAGACAGGTCTTCCGTCAGAATGTCGTAAAGCTGACGCGCCCGTCCCATCGGCCCGTTCCATGGAAACGGCGCAATTATTCCGCGAGGCGGACTTCCCCAGCATGAACTTGCCGTCCTGAGGGCGCGGCAACCCGAATGCTCAGAAGTTCTGGCCTGTATCTACGCGGCCCTTCCTCGGGCGCACCGACACGTTAAATGGCCTCGATCAAATGCGGGATCGCTCTCAGCGCCTTTCAAACCCGACCCATAGGCGAGGAATTCACCTTTGGCCTGTCGTCCCGGAATGTCGGAGGACGGGGTTTGAGGAGCGAGGCGATATCACCCGGCTCGTTTTCCCTAAGCAGAAGGTAGCGCCTGACATCCATAATTCCAACCGTTTTCTGACTTTCTTCGCTCGGAAAGTCAGCGGCGTGGCAGAGTGGCAACGAGTGCCCTCGGCACATTCCCAAGGTCGGAATCAACGCGAATAACGCTTAATCCCGCCTTTTCAAAGAGGCTTGTGACCTCCTCTGCCTGCCCCGCACCAAGCTCGATAACCGCATGGCCCGCCTGCGTCAAAAAGTCCGGAAGAAGGTCGGCAAGCGCCCGATAGGCATCAAGCCCATCCGCGCCGCCATCAAGCGCCAGCATCGGATCATGCTCGCGCACCGCCACATCAAGCGTCGCAATATCGTCATGGCGGATATAGGGCGGATTGGAAATGACGAGATCAAATCGCTCATCGAGCCCTTCCGTCCAGTTGCCCGCGCGGAACGTCGCACGAGAGGCAAGCCCAAGCCGCGCCGCATTTCCACTCGCCACGTTGAGCGCCTCGGACGAAAGATCAACGCCCATGCCGGTTGCATCTGTCCGCTCATGAAGCAGGGCGAGAAGAAGACAGCCCGTTCCCGTGCCGAGATCGAGAATATGCGGCGCTGAAACATCACGGAGCAGCGCCAGCGACGTCTCGATCAGCGTTTCGCTATCGGGGCGCGGATCAAGCGTTGCGGCAGTGACGGCAAAAGTGAGCCCCCAGAACTCACGCTCCCCCAGAATACGCGATACGGGCTCTCCCGCGAAGCGACGACGTTCATATTCGGCGAGCTTCGCAACTTCCGCCTCTGTCATCCGTGTGCCGGGCTCGCGCACCATCTCGATATCGCTGGCACCCGTTACGCCCTGCAGAAGAAGGCGCGCATCAAGCTCCGGCGTCGGAAAACCCGCCTGACGCAGCCGCCAGCCAAGCATCCGCATCGCATGATCGCGCGTTTCGATGGTCACGCTTCTTCTTCCATCGCGGCAAGGCGCGCTGCCTGATCCTCGACGACCAGCGCATCAATGAGTTCGCCGAGCCCGTCACCCTCCAGCACCTGATCGAGCTTATGCAGTGTGAGGTTGATGCGGTGATCGGTGACGCGGCCTTGGGGAAAATTATAGGTGCGAATACGCTCCGAACGGTCGCCCGAGCCGATCTGCCCCTTGCGGTTTGCCGCGCGCTGACTGTCGAGCCTTTCACGCTCCGCATCAAAAATGCGGGCACGCAAAATCTGCATCGCGCGCGCCTTGTTTTTGTGCTGCGACTTCTCATCCTGCTGCGAGACAACAATGCCTGTCGGCAAATGGGTGATGCGAACGGCGCTTTCCGTCTTGTTGACATGCTGCCCGCCCGCGCCGCTCGCGCGGAAAACATCAATGCGGAGATCCTTTTCATCAATATCCACATCAACCTCTTCGGCTTCCGGCAGCACGGCAACCGTTGCCGCCGATGTGTGGATGCGCCCGCCACCTTCCGTCACCGGCACGCGCTGCACGCGATGAACACCAGATTCAAATTTGAGCTTCGCGTAAACACCCGCACCTGAAATGCCTGCGATGATTTCCTTGTAGCCGCCGACTTCGCCTTCGGATGCAGCAATGAGGTCAACCTTCCAACCCTGTGTGGAAGCATAACGCTCATACATGCGGAAGAGATCGCCTGCGAAAAGCGCGGCCTCATCCCCGCCCGTGCCTGCGCGCACTTCGAGAATGACATTGCGCTCATCCGCCGCGTCTTTCGGGAGAAGCATGATCTGCACATCGCGCTCAAGTTCCGGCAACAGCTCGTTCAGGCGCTCCATCTCTTCGCGCGCCATCTCCGCCATGTCTTTCACACGGAGAAGCTGCTCGGCATCCGCATAGTCGCGCCGCGCCGTGAGAAGCGTGCCGATGGCAGCGGCCACGGGCGAAAGCTCCGCATATTCCTTTGAAAGCTGTACGAAACGATCGCGGGAAATATCCGCATTCATTTCAGATTGCACCGCTTCAAAACGGGCGATGACGCTTTGCAATTTTTCTTCGGGGATCATGGAAAGAACTTTCGAGAGACAAAGAGAGGCTGCGAGCGGAGAAGGTTCCGCTGACAAAATCACGCAGCTTCGCTAATCCCCCGCCAGCGCGCGCGGCTGCGCTGCTTCCTCGGCGCGCTTTTCTTCAGCACGCGCCTTCTCGATTTCCTCGGCCTTCGCCTCGACCAGCTCCACGAGGTGATCGACGATCCGGTCATTGCTGATCTTGTGATCGGTAAGGCCCGAC
>JBAYOU010000228.1:0-3939 GCA_041678065.1 Parvibaculum sp.
CGGCATCGGCACGGTCGTCACGCTCGGCAACTGCACCTATCAGGATGAGAAGCGCTTCTTTTCCTATCGGCGGGCGACCCACCGCAGCGAAATCGACTATGGCCGCCAGATCTCCGCGATCATGCTGCGCCCCTGACAGTAGTACCGTTCCGCACCATAACGCGAATCGCACTAAAATGCGGATCGGTATGCCCCGGCCATTGCCAGCCGGGAGGCCGGATAAACGGAAAAATTCAATTGGCAGAAAAGCCAGCCGCAGCCATAAGAATGCGCGAGCACGCCGCAAGGCGTCTGCACGCCTTCGCTGCCATTGCCATTCTCGCGAGCGCCGCCTGCGTGGATGATGCCACATCCGACCGAGGCAACGCCGAACCGGAAAGCGCCGTAACAGCGACAGCGATTAACGCCCGTTCCATCGAAATCGTCCCCCTCGAAGCGGTCCTACCGACCGAAGCCGCGCTCTTTGCCCGCCTGCTCGCCGAAGAAACGGCGGGCGCGGGCAAGCTTCCCGTCACCATCGGCGGCGCGCTTGGCGCAGGCAAGACAGAAGGCGGCACCTATGTCATCGCCGTGATCGACATTACCGACAAGGACGGCAAGCCCCTCCACCGACTGCTGAATGAGACAACATTGTCAGGCGTAAGGCCGGACGTAATGAGCGAAGCAGGGCTTCGTCACTTCGCCGCCTCCACGGCAGAACGCGTCTCGCAATGGTACGCCGCATGGACGCCGCCCGTTTCCTACACACTCGCTTCGACGGACCCGAATCCAGACCTTCTCACCGCGAGCATTGCCCCGCCGCGCTTCCGCATCACAATCGGGCCCGCGCCGGGAGATGGTGCGCGCGCGCTCACCCGGGCGCTGGAAAGCCAGCTTGCTGAACAGTCTCGGAAAGTGACATGGATTCGGGGCGGCGGTTTCAGTATTGAAGGCAATGTCGCCACCGCCTCCCGCCCCGATGGCCGCCTTGATGTCGACCTCCATTGGGTGCTGAAATCGGCAGAAGGGAGGACGCTTGGCGAAGTCCACCAAAAGCAGTCGCTGAGAGCGCAGGAAATTGCGGGAGAATGGGGAGAGCTTGCAAAAAGCGCCGCCGAAGCTGCCGCAAAAGGCGTGATCGCCATTCTCGAACCGGCAGCCGCGCAGGTCGCTTCGCGCAACTAGGGTCACACTAATCACCCGCAATTGCGGTTTTGCTTTCGGGTTTGCAGGTTTACAGGTGCCGACCCCCTTGTTAAAACGCGCTCGCGCCGTCATCGGATAGTCACATCCGGGCGGCGTTTTCGAATTGGGGCTTCGTATCTCGCCATCTGGTGGGGCTTCTTAAAAGCAGGAATCTCGGCATGAAACTCGTAGCGGGCAACTCCAACCGGGCGCTTGCCGAAGCCATTGCCTCCTATCTGAACCTGCCCCTCACGAAATCCGTCGTGCGCCGCTTCGCCGATATGGAAGTCTTCGTGGAAATTCAGGAGAACGTCCGCGGCGAGGACGTCTTCGTGATCCAATCGACCTCCTACCCCGCCAATGACCATTTGATGGAGCTTCTTATCATCATCGACGCGCTGCGGCGGGCTTCCGCGCGGCGCATCACGGCGGTCATCCCCTATTTCGGCTATGCAAGGCAGGACCGCAAACCCGGCGCCCGCACACCCATCTCCGCAAAGCTTGTGGCGAACCTGGTCACCACTGCGGGTGCCGACCGTGTGCTGACGCTGGACCTCCATGCAGGCCAGATCCAGGGCTTCTTTGATATTCCGACCGACAACCTCTTCGCCGCCCCGGTGCTGACGCGCGACATTCAGCAGCACTACAAGACAGACAATGGCGTGATGGTAGTGTCGCCCGACGTGGGCGGCGTGGTCCGCGCCCGCGCCATCGCAAAGCGCATCGGCGCAGACCTCGCCATTGTGGACAAGCGCCGCGAGCGCGCTGGCGAGTCCGAAGTCATGAACATCATCGGCGATGTGTCGGGCCGCTCCTGCATTCTCGTTGACGATATCGTGGATAGCGCCGGCACGCTCTGCAATGCAGCAGAAGCCTTGCTCCGGGAAGGCGCCACCGAAGTTTCCGCCTATGTCACACATGGCGTGCTCTCGGGTGGCGCGGTCGCCCGCGTTTCAGCCTCAAAGCTCAAGGAACTTGTCATCACGGATTCGATCCATGCGACCGAAGCCGTCCGGGTGAGCCACAATATCCGCGTCGTTCCCATCGCCCCGCTGATCGGCGAGGCCATGCGCCGGACGGCCGAAGAGCGCTCCGTTTCGAGCCTTTTCGACTGATTTCCGGGGTCCGGAACCAGCCGGGCCACCTTCCTCTTCAGTTGAGTTTTCGCGGGCCAGGCGCTATAAGGCGCGCGATCCTGCACTTCCACACCCCTGGAGGAGACTTGCAGGCTATGCACGCGGGCCTTTTAAGGCCCCGTTTTCATTGGAGAATTGGTCATGGTCGAGACCACGATGCTCAAGGCCGAGACGCGCGAGAAGAGCAGCAAGGGGGCTGTTCGGTCGCTTCGTCGCGAAGGTCGCGTTCCCGCCGTCATTTACGGCGAAAAGAAATCCCCTGAACTCATCACCGTCTCCTACAAGGATGTGACCGCGCTTTATCAGACCGGCACTTTCATGAGCCAGGCGATTGATATCGAACTCGGCAGCAAGAAAGAACGCGTCATCCCGCGTGATGTGCAGTTCGAGCCGGTGCGCGACTTCATCATCCACATCGACTTTCTGCGCCTCGGCAAGAACGCTGTTGTGCTCGTCAACGTGCCGGTGATCTTCCTCAACCATGAAGACTCTCCGGGTCTCAAGGCTGGCGGCGTGCTGAACGTGGTGCGCCACGAGATCGAACTTTCCTGCCCGGCAAGCGCGATTCCCGAGCACATCGAAATCGACCTCACGGGCCGTGAGATGGGTGACTCGATCCATATCTCCGCCGTGACGTTGCCGAAAGGTGTCACACCGACCATCACGGATCGTGACTTCACCGTGGCGACCATCGCAGCGCCTGCAGCTGTTGTCTCCGCTGACAATGAAGCGAAGCAGGAAGAGAAAGCCGAGGCTTCCGAAGAGAAGGAAGACTGAGCTTCGCTGCCTGAAGGGAGACGGCGATGATTCTGCTCGTCGGCCTTGGAAATCCGGGCGAAAAATATGCCCGGAACAGGCACAATATCGGATTCATGGCGGCGGACGCGATCGTTCGCCGCCATTCCTTTTCTCCGCTGCGCTCCCGCTTTCAGGGACTTGTCTCCGAAGGGAGTTTTGGTGGCGAAAAGGCGATCGTGCTGATGCCCATGACCTATATGAATGAAAGCGGGCGATCCGTTGGCGAGGCGATGCGCTTTTACAAGCTGACGCCTGCGGACATTGTCGTCTTCTATGACGAACTCGACCTCGACCCGGGCAAGCTGCGGATGAAAAAGGGCGGCGGCGCGGCCGGTCATAATGGCATCCGCTCTATCGCGGCGCATGTGGGGCCGGATTTCCGCCGTGTACGGATCGGTATTGGTCATCCCGGGGTCAAAGAGCGCGTGCTGTCGCATGTGCTTGGCGATTTCGCAAAGGCAGATGCCGTCTGGCTGGAGCCGATGCTGGACGCGATTGCAGATGCAGCACCCCTGCTCGCAGAAGGAAAGGATGCAACCTTCGCCAACAAGGTGCATCTCGTGCTGAACCCCGAACCGGTGAAACCGGTCGGACCAAACAAGACCAAAGAGAGCGACGGAGAGAAATAAGCCATGGGTTTCAAATGCGGCATCGTCGGACTGCCCAATGTCGGCAAGTCCACGCTTTTCAATGCGCTGACACAAACCGCAAGCGCTCAGGCCGCGAATTACCCTTTCTGCACCATCGAACCGAATGTTGGTGAAGTCGCCGTTCCCGATCCGCGCCTCGCCAAGCTATGCGAGATTGCAAAGAGCAAGGAAATCATTCCGACACGCCTCAC
>JBAYOU010000229.1:0-3933 GCA_041678065.1 Parvibaculum sp.
GTGAGAATGAGGCAGTGGCGCGCGCGCCCGCGATGCGCGGCAAGCAGTTCCTCCAGATGCGCCATATCATTGTGGCGGAAGATTTCCGTCTGCGCACCGGAGAGCTTTGAGCCCGAAAGAAGGCAGGCATGAGAAAGCTCATCGGCAATGATAAGATCGCCTTCGCGCATCAGCGTCGGCACAATGCCGAGATTGGCGAGATAGCCCGACCCGAAGATCACGCAATCTTCCGTCTGCTTCCAGTTCGCAAGTCGCGTTTCGAGCGCGTGAAACAGCGGATGATTGCCGGAGACGAGACGCGAGGCGCCGGAGCCGACGCCATAGATTTCCGTCGCCTCGATGGCGGCGCGCTTCACCGCTTCGTTTTGCGAAAGATTGAGATAATCGTTGCAGCAAAAAGAGATGAGGCGGCGGCCATTGCGAATGGCGAGCGCGCCTTCGCGGCGATCCGTTTCGGTCAACCTGCGGCGAAGCGCCTGTGCTTCAAGCTCGGCAAGCTTTGCTTCCGCGAAGGCATCGAGCCTGTCCCTTGAAACCATGACCTCTCTCCATTTTCCAAAAGAGGTATGGGCCTCGTGAGCTCAGCGCGCAAGCCCCTTGTCAGATCAGAGGCCCCTCGCCTGCTGGCTCACCCGAGCGCTTGCGGCGCGCAAGGCGTTTGCGTTGGCTTTCGTCGTTTTCGGCTCTTTCACGCCCTTATAAATACCGCCGAAAATCTTGCTTGCGGAGGCAAGTTCGGTGGCCAGTTTCTCATTCACTCCTTTAAGCTTCGGCACCAGCATATTGCTGCGGCGTTCGGCGGCCTTCCAGATACCATAACCATCCACCCAGGCCTCATCGGGGCCAGTGGGAGAAAATGCCATCTCATATTGCCTTGCCGCCCGGGCGAGCATAATCGCGGTCAGGGTAATTTCGGCCTGGAGCCTGTCCCTGTTGCCTTTAGGCGCAACCTTTTCCGCCGCATCAAGGGCTGCATAAACGTTCCTGACTGCCGCCTTCACCTCGGCAACCGGTGCATCCTCATCGGCAAGATCCATCGCGATCGTCATTTCATCCCCGAAAGGGGCGGCGCCTCGCGCCTCCAGCACCGGTTCAAAATCGGCATAGCCTTCGAAAAACGGTTCCGTGAACATCAGGCTCGCTGCCTTGCGACCGCCTTCAATTTCCAACAGCGCTTCGCCCGCCAGGTAAAAGGCCCGAATGAGATCAAGTTCCGAGAGATAAACGAGCGGATCATCCGCCGCACGTTTGAAGTCCAGCTCTTCCTCCATGAGGAAGTCCGCCCTTGCGGCGGAGGGGGTCACGAGCACGCTTCCGGCACCAGAGACTGCAAGAAGGGTCGCCACGCCGATGCCGGCCCAAAATTTCCTCTGATACTTCATGTAGTCCCCATTTCTGCCGCCCGGACCTGACCGCGCACCGGCATCTGCCGTGTTGTTTTTCGACTAGTAGCCCGGGGGCGGTCAGGTTGCAATTACATGCGGATAGGCGTCTCTCCACATTGACCTTCCGCTGCGTCAGGGGAAAGCCAAGGGCAATCGCCCACAGCTCGACCTGCCGGGGCGGTGATTAGCCTCAGGAATCTTGCATTGAGGCTGAAGCCGCCTATGCTGCCCCAAACTGTTCCGACTACCGCATCGAGAGAAGGCGGCCATGACCATCCAGACCCGCATCGAGAAGAACGAAACCCCGGAAAGCGGCAGCGCCATTGCGCGGCGAACCAATCCGGATGAAACGCGGCATGACTGGACGCGCGCGGAATTGCAGGCGCTCTATGACCTGCCCTTCAATGATCTTCTCTTTGAAGCGCAACTCGTGCATCGCCGCTGGTTCAAGGCGAATGAAGTACAGATGTCCACGCTGCTCTCGATCAAGACAGGCGGTTGCCCGGAAGATTGCGGCTATTGCGCCCAGAGCGCGAAATTCGATACGGGCCTCAAGGCTTCCAAGCTGATGGAAGTGGAAAAGGTTCTGGCGGAAGCCCGCAAGGCGAAGGAAAACGGCGCAACGCGTTATTGCATGGGCGCGGCCTGGCGCGAGCCGAAGGACCGCGACATGGACATGATCTGCGCCATGATCGAAGGCGTGAAGGCCATGGGCATGGAAACCTGCATGACGCTCGGCATGTTGTCCGGCCAGCAGGTGCACCGCCTCGCCCAGACGGGTCTCGACTATTACAACCACAATGTGGACACGTCGGAAGAATATTATCCGAATGTCATCAGTACACGGACCTATCAGGACCGCCTCGACACGCTGGAGCGTGTGCGCAATGCAGGCATCAATGTCTGCTCAGGCGGCATTGTCGGCATGGGCGAAAGCGCGGATGACCGCATCGGCATGCTGCTCACGCTTGCCAATCTTGAGGAACACCCGCAAAGCGTTCCCATCAACATGCTGATGCCGGTTGAAGGCACGCCGCTTGGCATGAGCGAGAAAGTGGACCCGATTGATTTCGTCCGCATGATCGCCGTTGCGCGCATTGCCATGCCGAAATCCATCGTGCGCCTTTCGGCAGGCCGCGAACATATGTCTGAAGAAATGCAGGCGCTCTGCTTCCTTGCCGGCGCGAACTCGATCTTCATTGGCGAGAAACTTCTCACCACGAAGAACCCGGAAAAGGACAAGGACCGGATGCTTTTCGAAAAGCTCGGCATTGTTTCCATGCCGGCCCATAGCTGCCCTTCGGAGAAGTGACCGGCTGAGAGAGCCAGCAAGTACAAGAGGCTCCATGTCTGTCCCGCCCGCCAATCCGCTGATCGCGAACCCTCCTGCATGGCTGACAGAGGGCGCGCCGCATTTGTGGCTACCCTATACGCAGATGCTGACGACGCCGATGTCGCTGCCTGTCGTGAAAACGGATGGTGTGCGCCTGACGCTTGCCGATGGCCGCGAACTCATTGATGGCACCTCATCCTGGTGGACGGCCGCGCATGGCTATAACCATCCTCACATTCGCGAGGCGGTGACGAAGCAGCTTGAGCTTATGCCGCATGTCATGCTGGGGGGGCTTGCGCATGAACCGGCCTGCCGCCTTGCCTCGCGTCTCTCCGCCCTGCTGCCGGGTGATCTCGGCCATGTGTTCTTTTCCGAATCGGGCTCCGTCTCGGTCGAGATCGCGATGAAGATCGCCGTGCAGTACTGGATCAACAACGGGCATAAGGGCCGCACGCGCTTTGTCAGCTTCAAGGGCGGTTATCATGGCGACACGCTCGCCACCATGTCCGTCTGCGACCCCGATGAAGGCATGCACACGCTTTTCAAGGGCGCGATTGCCGAGCAGTTCATCTGCACATTGCCGACCGATGAAGAAAAGGAAGCCGCGCTCGACCGCTTCCTTGGCGACCACGCGCATGAGATTGCCGCTGTGCTCACCGAGCCGCTGGTGCAGGGCGCGGGCGGCATGCGCTTCCATTCGCCAGAAACGCTGAAGCGCCTTCGCGCGCTTTGCGACAAGCACAATGTGCTTCTCATTCTGGATGAGATTTTCACCGGCTTCTGCCGCACAGGCAGCATGTTTGCCTGTGAGCAGGCGGGTATCGTGCCTGATATCGTCACGCTCTCAAAAGCGCTGACAGGCGGCACCATGGCGCTTGCCGCCACCATTGCCCGCGCGCCCGTCTTCGAGGCGTTTCTGGGGGAAGCGGGAGCCAAGGCGTTGATGCACGGGCCGACCTATACCGGCAACCCGCTTGCCTGCGCGGCGGCGAATGCCTCGCTTGATCTTTTCGAGAGCGAGGCCCGGCTTGAGCAAGTTGCCGCTATTTCCGCGCAGCTTGCCCGCGAGCTTGAGCCCGCCCGCGCGATCAGGGGCGTGAAGGATGTACGCGTTCTGGGGGCCATCGGCGTTATCGAGTTCGAGCAGATGGGCGACCTCAACCGGATGAAGCATCGTTTCGTGGAGGAAGGCGTCTGGATCCGCCCCTTCGGCAA
>JBAYOU010000230.1:0-3904 GCA_041678065.1 Parvibaculum sp.
CCAAGCGGATTTCCGGTGCAGCCGTCTTCACTCAGGCGGGATATACGCCCGGTGGCGGCAGCGGGCCTGCTGCGATGGAAAGCGGTGCAATCGATGCTCCGCTCGTTGCCTCGCCCGGCAATGTGAAGTGGTATGGCAGTCTTTTCTACAGCCCTGCGATCAATTTCCAGACGGCGAAGAATCTGGGCGGGCAGAACGACATCGTTGCCTGGGGCGACGACGGGGCGGTGACCTACATTCAGGCGACCGAAGTCTCGCTCGCGCGGTATGATCGCGGTACCGCCGTGACGGCCGATCTCTATGGCACGGAGTACATGCAGATCGGCCGCTGGAATGGCGGCGACATTACCGTCAATCTGATCGGCGAGCAGACATTCTCGCCGAATGGCCATCAGGGCATTGTCTATCTCGTGGGCAGCATGCTCACGAGTTCGCTGCGGCCTGAGAACATCATTGCGACCTATGATCTTGCAGGCGCGACCGCGCCGATATTCGCGGGCGGCAATTTCGCGCCGGGTGTCTTCGCCGGCACGGCTGCCATCCAGTTTGGCGCGGCCAACACCAACGCCAAGATGGGCCTCGATGCCACTGTCACGATGGATGAGGGCGGCGATATCGTCGTCTACAACATCTCTACCACGGGCGGCACGGCGACGCCGGGCACGAGCGAGATCACGCTTTTCGGAAGCCAGATCAACGGGTCGTATGAGGTGCAGTCGCCAGACGGGGTTGCTTGCTCCGGCTCTGCCGTCAACTGCAACGTGAATGTGAATGGCTTTGTCGGCGGGCCACAGGCGCGTGAGGCGGGCATCAACTATCTGATCGGCAACAACATGGCGAGCGCGATCTATGGCGCTGCGATCTTCGCTCGGGACGATGTCGGCGATACGCTCGACGGCTATCTGATGGGCATGACCTATGCGATCCGCAGCCCGGACAGCGCGGTTCTGGCAGGCAGCTTCGGCGATATCAGCGCAGGGGCGACGGACATCACCATCATCGGCAACGAGGTGAAGGAGATTCACGGCTTCAACAACTCCTACACGCCAGGCGTAGCAACGGTGTCGGAAGTTGGTGGTTCGCCGAGCGTCATCTCGTGGCAGCGCTGGTCGGATGGCCAGATCGGCGGGCAGAGCTTTGGTACGCCCCGCACGACGGTTCTCGGCGAGAACCAGAGCATGCATGTGCTTGCCTGGTCGCCGGCAACTAATCTGCCCAAGGAAGGTGTTGCAACCTACGCACTTGCTGGCGCCACCAACCCGACCGTTGCTGACGGGTCGCTCGCTCCCGGCAGCTTTGATGGTGCAATGGCTGTCGCCTTCGGTGCCGCGAGTACCAAGATCGGCATCGACCTCGATGTTTCGATCGGTGGCCATACCTACAATATCGCCACCACAGGCGGCGCTACAACACCCGGCACTAGCCAGATGAGCCTCGGTAATTTTGCGTCCTTCTCCAGCACACTTGATGTCGCTGCGGGTGGCGTTGCGTGCCCCGCTGCCACCTGTCAGGCGAAAGTCTCGGGCGCTCTTGCAGGTAGCGGTGGCAGTCATGCCGCGCTCGCCTACACGATCTCGGCGAATGGCAATCCGACCGCCAAGGCCGTGCAGGGTGTGGCAGGCTTTGAGCGGGGTACGATTATCGTTCCCTGAGCGAGTTATTTCCGATCACCTCTTTAACGAGGCGGGTTTAAGGCCGGGCGGCAACGTCCGGCCTTTTTCTTTCGGACTATCTGATCGTGCGTTCAAGCGCGAGGAGGAGATGGGCTTCGATCTCTTTGCGCATGGCAGAGCGGCTCGCCCGGTTGGGGGGGCTCATGAGATAGAGGTCAACGAGATTGCCGAGAAGCGCATTCATGAAGTGAAGCCGTGCGGGATCAGGCCGAACGCGGGGAGAGAACTTCTTCAGGAAGGGTGCGATGAGATGGCTGACGGCAAAAAGGTTTGCGCCATCCTGGTCGCTCTCGATGGTGCGGAGCGAGCGCATCGCCCGCAGCAAGCCCGGATGGGCGGGGATGGTTTCCGCCGTATCAAGATAGGTGTTGAGAAGTTGGCGGGCGGCTTCCCCGGCTGGTGCATCAGGGGGGAGCGCTGCGAGCCGTTCGGCGCAGATTGCGGAGATGCGGGCCACCGTGTCGTCATAGGCCACGAGCAGCAGCGCATTCCGGTCCTTGAAGTAACGATAGAGGCTTCCGACAGACATGGCGGCGCGTTCAGCGACGCTTGTTGTGGTCACGGCTTCCGCACCGCTTTCCGCGACAATTTCCTCGACGGCGCGGAGAAGCGCCGCGCGTGTTTCCACGGCCCTTGCTTGCAAGGGCGGCTTTTGTTCGGAGGGAGAGGATTTTGCTTTGCTGGCCGGCTTCATGAAAAGTGAAACTATTTCATTTTTCTTGACGGGGACAGGAAAAAGGCAACATGGTGCAGGGAAGGAGGCTGCCGCAGTCTGTGGCGCAAGGGGGGGGAAATGATGAGAGCGATGGTGTCACTTGCATGGGCGCTTGCGCCGGGGCTGGCGCTGACCTTCGGGGTGGCGACTGCCAGCATGGCGGCGGAGATCCGTCTGAGGCCGGCTGATGGCGTGGAGAAGCTTGTCGAGACGCTCATCCTTGCGAGCGAGGGCGACACGATCCTTCTTGATGCAGGGCGCTGGGAACTTGATGACGGGCTGGTGCTTGACGCGAAGGGCGTGACGATCCGCGGGGCTGGTGCGGAACAGAGCGTGCTCTCTTTCAAGGGGCAAACCGGCGCGGGCGAGGGTCTTCTGGTCACCTCCGATAATGTCGTGCTCGAAGACTTCGCGGTTGAGGATACGAAGGGCGACGGCATCAAATCGAAGGGCGTTGACCGGATCACCTTCCGCAATCTGCGCGTCGAATGGACGAACGGGCCGGATGAAAAGAACGGCGCTTATGGCGTCTATCCCGTTTCTTCCACCAATGTGCTGGTTGAGGGCGTCACGGTGCGTGGAGCGTCTGATGCGGGCATCTATGTCGGCCAGAGTCAGGACATCATCGTTCGAAACAGTCTTGCCGAATATAATGTTGCCGGTATCGAGATCGAGAACAGCTTCCGCGCCGATGTTTATGGCAACCGCGCGCAGCACAATACGGGCGGTATTCTGATTTTCGATTTGCCCAACCTGCCGCAGCAGGGCGGGCACGACATTCGCGTCTTCGACAATGATGTCGTGAATAATGACACGCCGAACTTTGCGCCCGCAGGCAATATTGTCGGCAGCGTTCCGACCGGCACCGGCATCATGGTGATGGCGAACCGCAATGTGCATATTTTCGGAAATCGCCTTTCGGGCAATGGCACGACGCATATTCTGATCGCGGCCTATCCGAATGATTTTGACGATGATGAATTCATGTTCGTGCCGCGTGGCGTCTATATCCATGGCAATGAATATGGCGAAGGCGGCGGTGCGCCTGCGGGCGAGATTGGCGAATTGATCGCAAGTCATACCGGCACACCGGTCCCTGACATTGTCTGGGATGGCGTGACGCGCATTCCTGAATGGCTCACATGGGTTGCGCCTGAAAACCGCATCTATATCAAGGAAGCTGAGGCTACGCGCTTCGCCAATCTGAAGATGATCTCGCAGACGATCCTGCCGTGGCGCACAAGTCTCGACCGCGACCTGGCGAATTATGTTGGTGATCTGCCCGAACTCCCTGCCGTGTCGCTGCCTCAGGATAACGAGGGCTGAGCATGAAATTGTTTCCGGACATGCAGGTGAAGGAAATGCTGACGCGGCTTTTGCTCGCTGTCACTTTCTTCACTGTCATGGCCGGGGCATCGCTTGCGGTTGATGATGAGGCGATTGCGAGCGCGAAGCCGCACGCAAAACTTTCTGCTTTCGGCTTCTTCAGCGATCTTGCAGAGCAGGTGCCAGCAGC